>JAZFUU010000212.1:0-5049 GCA_036447375.1 Myxococcota bacterium | reverse complement strand
GGTGGGGAAGACCACCACCGCCGACAACCTGGCATCGTCTTTCGCAGCCTCGGAGCGGACCACGCTCCTGGTCGATTTCGATCCCCAGGCCAATGCGACCAGCGCCTATGGCATGAAAGCGACTACGCATGTGTATGACGCACTCATCGGTCGCTGCGTCATGAAAGATGTCGTCCTCGCTACCGAGCTGCACTATCTGCAGATCATCCCGTCCGGCCGCGATCTGTACGGCGCGGAGGTCGAACTCATCTCGACTCCCCGTCGCGAGCGGTGCCTCGAGCTCTGCCTCGCCGATCTCCGCGACGCTTACGAGATCGTGATCATCGACTGCCCGCCCTCCCTCGGCCTGCTGACCCTCAACGCTCTGGTTGCAGCCGATGCCGTGGTCATCCCGATGCAGTGCGAGTACTACGCCTTGGAGGGACTGGCGGGTCTGATGGAAACGATCGAGGCCGTTCAACGGGAGCTGAACCAGAAACTCAGCCTCGAGGGCATCGTTCTCACCATGGCCGATCCGCGCAACACGTTGAGTCGACAGGTCGAGTCGGAGGTCCGGTCTCACTTTGGCGATCGCGTGTTCCGATCCGTGATTCCACGTAACGTGCGGCTGAGCGAAGCACCGAGTCACGGCAAACCCGTGCTGCTCTACGACATTCATTCGAAGGGAGCGGTGGCCTACTTGCACCTGGCGGAAGAGATCTTGAAGCGCATACAGCGGGCCACGCCTGGATTCGGTTCGCAGACTGCACAGAACCACCGATCGCCCGTGGCTGGGCCCGGTCAACCCGGTTCGCAGGGCCCGACCGAACTGGCCACTCCGGAGGAAAAGAATGGCAAGTGAACGCAACGCTTTGGGGCGGGGGATCGGCGCTCTTCTCCCCAGCTCGGCGCCGATCCCGATGTTCGAAGCCATCCCGGAGACGACGGAGTCGGGACCCACCGAGATCCCCATCGATCGGATCGACCCGAACCCCGACCAGCCGCGTCGCGTCTTCGAGACCGCCCAGCTCCAGACCCTGGCCGATTCGATTCGGCAGCACGGTGTCATTCAGCCCATCGTGGTGAGGCGGGTTCAGGACCGATTCGAATTGGTCGTCGGCGAACGGCGATGGCGCGCGACCCGCGAGGCAGGTCTCACGAGCATTCCCGCCGTCATCGCGGATGTCGATGCCGACGATCGCCTGGCTCTCGCCCTGGTCGAGAACATCCAACGCCGCGACCTGAATCCGATCGAACTGGCTCAGGCCTTTCGTTCTCTGGCCGAAATCGGTGCAACCCAGGAGGAGATCGGCCATCGCGTCGGACTCGAGCGTTCGACGATCGCCAACCACCTGCGTCTCCTCGAACTGCCTCGGGAGTTCCAGCAAGACGTGGAAGAAGGCCGTCTATCGGCGGGTCACGCCAAGGCACTGCTGGGCGTCGCCAACCCGGAGCGCCGGCGGCGCCTCCGCGATCAGATCATTCGCGAGGCGGTGTCGGTTCGGGCGGCCGAGGAGCTCTGTCGCGCCGGCTCGGGCTCTGCGAAGCAACGGCCGCCGCGGGCGAGCCACGACCCCGATCTGCAACGTCTGGTGGACGGTCTGCGCCAGCGGCTCCAGACGCGGGTCAGCATTCAGGGGAAGCCGAGTCGGGGTCGAATCGAGGTCGAGTATTTCAGCCAAGAGGATCTCCGACGGATTGCAGGGATCCTGCTGGGTGATTCGTGACCGAAACCGGCGCGAAAGCGCGACGCTTTCGGACACTTCCCCCGACGGTTCTGTCCGAAGGCGCTCAATTTTCCGGGCTGGTGGTGCTACCCGAGTCGGCCCGAATCGACGGTTTCGTGACCGGTGAGGTGATTGGCGAGAAGCTGGTGTGGATCGGCAGGAGCGCCCGGGTCGTCGCACGCATCGAAGCCGAGGAGGTGGTCGTCGAGGGCCGGGTGGAAGGCGCGATTCGGGCGCGCGATCGCGTCGACGTCACGTCGACCGCTCGTGTGGAGGGCGACATACAGACCCCTCGGTTGATCCTGGCCGACGGTTCGTGCCTTCGAGGCCTGTGTCGAGCCGGTGACGCTGTGGCCCCGCCCCGCTCGACTCAAGGTTCGTCTTGAAGTTCCTCGCGACTATGTAAGAATTTCGCCTCCCGGCTGCCCCTGAGCCGGATTTCAACGCCTTCGCCATCCGGCACTTGTCGGGCTCCGGCTCCGGATTCAGGTCATGGGCGGAAGGATTGCCGAGAAGGTTCGACGCCAGCGCGAACCCCACCGGGAGCAGCGCTCGGAGTCGAGGCACAGACGAGACATGGTCGGGAGCGATTCGCGGTGAACCAAGCAATCAGTCGGGGCCAGTCAGTCGGTCGAGGTTACGCACTCAGTCGAGGGCATTTGCGAATCCGAACGCTCGCCGTGGCAATCGCCGTCCCGCTCGGCCTCGCGTCGCCCGTCCTGGCCTCCGAAGGCCTCTCTCTCGTGCCCGACTTTGAAACGACCCTTCCGATTCTGATCCTGGTCTTCACCGTTCTCGTGTTTCCTCTCAACCGACTGATCTTCCGGCCCATCTTCCGCGTGCTCGATGCGCGGATCGATCAGATCGAAGGAAATCGAGTGCGAAGCGAGCAGGTGGCGGCACAAGCCGACGGCGTGCTGGAACGTTACGAACGATCGATTCAGGAAGTGCGCGAGGACGCCGAGCGCGATCGGCGTGCGCGTCTCGAAGCGGTCCGTAGCGAGACGGCCGACCGTGCGGCAAGGGCCCGATCCGAAGCGGAGGCCGAAATCACCCGAGCCCGCGAACAAGTCGCGGTTGTCCTTGCCGACGCCCGGAGCTCCCTGCGCAGCCGCGCGGAGGAACTCGCGGCCGAGGCTGCCGGTCGTCTCCTGGGGCGGGCCGCCTCGTGATTCGCCGGGCTTGCTCCGTTTTTTCGGTCTCGCTCTCTATCGCCAGCATCCCGGCCGTGGCCATGGCAGAAACGGCGGAGCCCGGTGTACTCGAGAGTCTCGTCTATCCCGCCTTGAACCTGGCAATTCTTTTGGCCGTTCTCTTTTACTTCGGTCGCAAGCCGATCCGGAGCTTCTTCGTGGAGCGACGGGGTCAGATTCGCGAAGAGCTCGAACGTGCTGCGAAAATGAAGGCGGAAGCCGAGGAGCGATACGCCCAGTGGCAGCGGCGGCTGGTGGATCTGGACACCGAGCTCGAATCGATCCGCGCGGCAGCACGTGAACGCGCCGAAATCGAGCGGGACCGCATCCTCACCGAAGCAGAGGCGGCCGCCGAGCGGGTACGGGCCGATGCACACGCCGCCGTCGAGCAGGAACTCCGGCGAGCCCGAGAGCAGCTGCGACGGGAGGCCGCGGATCTTGCGATCGAACTCGCGGCCCAAAGACTGCGAGAGCAGATCACCCCCGCGGACCACGATCGCCTGCTCGATGAGTTTGTCACGCGAATCGAGCGCGGCCCGGATCTGCGCTATTCGGACGAACGTTCCCCGGAAGAGCCGGGAAGGTCCTAGGTATGCGTAGCTCTGCCGCGGCGCGCCGCTATGCCCGGGCCCTGTTCGCACTCGCCAACGAGACGGCGGACGTTCCCGCCGTGGGAGACGAACTGGACGGAATGGCTGCGCTCCTGAACGAGAATCCGGCCCTCAGCCGGTCGCTGTTCCAACCCCTTCACCCCGCAGCCCAACGCCGACAGCTACTCGAGGCCGTCTGCGCGAGAGCGGGCACGAGCCGGAACGTCCGCAATTTCTACTTCTTTCTGATCGACCAACGGCGCCTGGTCGATTTTCCGGCCATTCGACACGAGTTTGGTCGGCTCGCCGACGCTGCGGCCGGTCGCACCCGCGCCGATGTCGTATCGGCAACACCGCTCCGCCCCGAACAACGCGATCGGCTGAGGCGGGCCCTTTCGGCGTGCACCGGTCATCAGGTAGAAATGTCTGAAGCGGTCGATTCCTCGCTCCTCGGCGGCGCCATCGCCAGCGTGGAGGGTCTCGTCTTCGACGGCAGCCTCAGGACGCAGCTCTCACAGCTGCGCGCGAATCTCACGAGAGGACAATGACTCCATGGACATCAGCCCCGGCGAAATCACCGATATCCTGAAGCGGGAAATCAAGGAATACGATCGCGAGATCGACGTCGCAGAAACCGGAACCGTGCTGTCGATTGGTGACGGCATCGCCCGCGTCTATGGATTGGACAAGGTGATGGCGGGGGAACTCGTCGAGTTTCCCGGTGGAGTTTTCGGCCTGGTCCTCAATCTGGAAGAGGACAACGTCGGTGTCGCGACGATGGGCGAGGCGAATCACGTTCGCGAGGGAGATGTCGTACGTCGGACGGGACGCATCATCGAGGTTCCCGTCGGGGAGGCACTCGTGGGCCGAGTCGTCGACGCGCTCGGAAGTCCCATCGACGGAAAGGGACCCATCGAAGGCGCGGAGCTGCGGCGTGTGGAGGTGAAGGCGCCGGGGATCGTGACCCGCCAGTCGGTGAACGAGCCGCTGCAGACCGGCATCAAGGCCATCGATGCCATGACGCCGATCGGACGCGGTCAGCGCGAACTCATCATCGGCGACCGCCAGACCGGGAAGACGGCCATCGCCATCGACACGATCATCAACCAGAAACAGACCGATGTCTTCTGCATCTACGTCGCGATCGGCCAGAAGCAGTCGACGGTGGCCCAGGTGGTAGACAAACTGAACGAATACGGAGCGATGGACTACACGGTCGTGGTGTCTGCCTGTGCGAGCGAACCGGCCCCGCTGCAGTTCATCGCGCCCTATTCGGGCTGTACGGTGGGCGAGTGGTTCCGCGACAGTGGAAAGCACGCGCTGATCATCTACGACGATCTGTCCAAGCACGCGGTGGCGTACCGGCAGCTTTCGCTGCTGCTGAGACGTCCGCCCGGCCGCGAGGCCTATCCCGGTGACGTTTTCTACCTGCACTCGCGACTTCTCGAGCGTGCCGCCAAGATGAACAAAGAGCTCGGCAATGGCAGTCTCTCCGCTCTTCCCATCATCGAGACCCAGGCGGGAGACGTGTCGGCCTACATTCCCACCAACGTTATCTCG
>JAZFUU010000211.1:0-16800 GCA_036447375.1 Myxococcota bacterium | reverse complement strand
TGCGGGCTTCTCGTGCCCGAGGTTCACGAGGGCATGGGGATGGACGAGGTCGATTTCGTTCTGCTGCTCGAGGAAGTCGGTCGCGCAGCGCTGGCGGAGCCCGTGACGGATACCGCCGCCGTCGGCGTCCCCCTGCTCGTGGATCTCGGATCCCAGGAGCTGTGCGACCGCTGGCTCAAATCGGTGGCCGTCGGCGAGGCGATACTCGCGGTCGGTCATCCGGTCAGCCCTTTCGTCGGCGATGCCCACGTGGCAAAGCTTCTCCTGCTCGCCCACGCAGACGAACTTCACGCGGTGCCGCGGGAGGACGTCCGCCTGACGCGCCAGCCCGCCAACGACCCGTCGCGTCAGATATTCAGCGTCGAATGGAAGCCCTCCCGAACCACGCGGGTCGCGGCCGGACCCAAGGGCGGCGAGCTGCTGGCGGCCGCACTCGATCGAGGCGCTCTGGGCGCAGCGGCCCAGGCGCTCGGGGTGACCGAGCGGTTGATCGAGATGGCGGTGGCCTACGCGCGCCAGCGCCAACAGTTCGGCAAGCCCATCGGCTCCTTTCAGGCGGTCAAGCACATGCTGGCCGACGTTCGGGTCCGGCTCGATTACGCGCGGCCCCTGGTCTACCGAGCGGCTCACTCGGTGGCCCGTTCGAGTGCGCGCCGGGGGCTGCATGTTTCGATGGCCAAGGCAGCGGCGTGCGAGGCGGCGATCCGCGCCGGCCGGGTGGCGCTCCAGGTCCACGGCGCGATCGGCTACACCTGGGAACAGGACCTCCACATCTGGATGCGCCGCGCCTGGTCGCTGGAGCAGACCTGGGGCCTCGGCCGCTTCCACCGCAAGCGCGTTTCCGATGTGGTATTGGAGCCCGGCGCCGGAATCGGCCCGGGCGAGACCTTTCGTTGAGAACTCGATTGAGAAGCAGGAGAAATTGAAATGGCAGAGGCATACATCATCGATGCGGTGCGGACCCCGGTGGGCAAGCGGGGCGGGGGACTCGCTCACGCCCACTCGGCGGACCTCGGCGCCCATGTCCTTCGGGCACTGATGCACCGAACCGGCGTCGATCCCCATGCCGTGGAAGACGTGATCTTCGGATGCTGCGACACGCTGGGTCCGCAGGCGGGCGACATCGCACGAACCTGCTGGCTGGCGGCGGGGCTCCCCGATGAGGTGCCGGGCGTCACCATCGATCGTCAGTGCGGCTCGTCCCAGCAGTCGGTGCACTTCGCGGCGCAGGCGGTGATGAGCGGGACGAGCGACCTGGTCGTCGCCGGCGGCGTTCAGAACATGAGCCAGATTCCGATTTCGTCGGCGATGACCCTGGCCGAACCCCTGGGCTTCACGGATCCGTTCAGCGGTTCGAAGGGGTGGGTCGAGCGCTACGGAACCCAGGAGGTTTCGCAGTTTCGCGGAGCCGAAATGATCGCCGAGAAGTGGGACGTGTCGCGGAAGGATATGGAGGTTTTCGCCCTCGAGAGCCATCAGCGGGCGATTCGTGCGATCGATGAGGGACGCTTCGACAACGAGATCGTCGCCTATGGCGATGTGGCCGACGACGAGGGCCCGCGTCGCGGCACCAGCCTCGAAAAGATGGCGAAGCTGCAGCCCCTGGAGGAAGGTGGACGCCTGACCGCCGCCGTATCCAGCCAACTCTCCGACGGCGCATCGTGTCTGCTGGTGGCGTCGGAGCGGGCCGTGAAGCAGCACGGGCTGACGCCGCGGGCACGCGTTCACCACATCAGTGTGCGGGGCGCAGACCCGATCTTGATGCTGACGGCGCCGATCCCCGCCACGCGCTACGCCCTCGAGAAGACCGGGATGAAACTCGATGAGATCGACCTGATCGAGATCAACGAAGCCTTTGCTTCCGTGGTGCTCGCCTGGCAGAAGGAGACCGGGGCGGACTTGGAGCGGGTCAATGTGAACGGCGGCGCGATCGCTCTGGGGCATCCGATTGGGTGTACGGGTACGCGCCTGATGACCACGCTGCTCAACGAACTCGAGCGCACCGGTGGACGCTGGGGTCTCCAGACGATGTGCGAGGGCGGCGGCCAGGCCAACGTCACGATCCTCGAGCGGATGTAGCAAGCGCGAAGCGCGCGCAGCGAGGCGCAGCCAAGCGAAGTCGAACTAGTCAGCGCGAAGCGCGCGCAGCGAGGCGCAGCCAAGCGAAGTTGAACTGGCAAGCGCGAAGCGCGCGCAGCAAGCCGAAGGCGAGCGAAGTGGAATAGGGGTGGATCTGTGAAACTCTGCGACGGGAGAGTCGTCATCATCACCGGCGCGGCGCGCGGCATCGGTCGCGCGCACGCCCTCGAATTTTCACGCCAGGGAGCCAAGGTCGTGGTCAACGACCTGGGTGTCTCGCTTCAAGGCGAAGGCGGGGGGTCCGCCGCACCCGCGGACGAGGTCGTGAAAGAAATCCAGGAACTGGGCGGTGAGGCGGTGGCGCACGGCGCCGATGTCTCGGATTCGGCCCAGGTCGACGATCTCGTGAAAAGCACCGTCGATCGATTCGGTGGACTCGACGTCGTGGTCAACAACGCCGGGATCGTGCGCGATCGCATGTTCGTCGGTACCTCCGAAGAGGAGTGGGACGCGGTAATCCGGGTTCACCTGAAGGGGCACTTCCTGGTTTCCCGCCATGCCGGCGCCTACTGGCGCCAGCGGTCCAAGTCCGGCGAGCCCGTCGACGCACGCATCATCAACACCAGCTCCGGCGCGGGGCTGCAGGGAAGCGTCGGCCAGAGCGCCTACTCCACTGCCAAGGCGGGGATCGCGGCGCTCACCCTGGTGCAGGCGGCCGAACTGGGTCGCTACGGCATCACCGCCAACGCCATCGCCCCATCGGCACGCACCCGCATGACCGAGGAGGTGTTTGCCGAAATGATGAAGAAGCCCGATGAGGGCTTCGACGCCATGGATCCCGCGAATATCGCCCCCCTGGTGGTCTGGCTCGGCAGCGCCGAGTCGAAGGACGTGACCGGCCGGGTCTTCGAACTCTCCGGGGGAAGCATCAGCCTGGCCGACGGTTGGCGCGAGGGTCCGAAGGTCGAAAGCGGGCGGCGCTGGCAGTCCGACGAAGTGGGGGTCGCGGTTCACGAGCTGCTCGGCGAGGCCGTCGCTCCGCAGAAGGTCTACGGGACCTGATCCATGCGCTTCGCGTTCACCGAGGAGCAGGAACAGCTCCGGGCATCCGCTCGCGGGTTTCTCGCCCAGCACTCCTCCCCCGAACAGGTGCGACGCGCCATGCAGAGCGAGCTGGGCTACGACCCGGAGGTCTGGAAGCGCATCGCCAGCGACCTCGGCTGGCCCGCCGTGACGATTCCCGAGGAATACGGCGGCCTGGGCCTGGGCCCGGTGGAGCTGGTGGCGTTGCTGGAAGAGATGGGCAGTGCCCTGTTGTGCGCGCCTTTCTTCTCGAGTGTGTGTCTCGGCGGAACCGCTCTGCTAGCTGCGGCCAGTGACGAGCAGAAGCGAGAGTTTCTGCCGGCGCTGGCCGAGGGCCGCAGCCGCATCGCACTGGCCTGGACCGAGGCCGGCGGCGGCTGGGGAGCGACGGGGATACGGGCCCTCGCCCGACGCGAGGGCGACGCGTTCGTGCTGCGCGGGACCAAACGTTTCGTTCTCGACGGCCATTGCGCGGATTGGCTGATCGTGGCCGCTCGTCAGGAGGGCAGCAGCGGTGAGGATGGGGTGAGCCTTTTCATCGTCTCTCCCGATGCGCCGGGACTCGAGCGGCGCGCACTTCCGACCATGGATCAGACCCGTCGCCAGGCCGAAATCGTCCTGCGCGACGTGCGCGTCCCCGCCTCGGCTCTGATGGGAACCGAAGGTCGGGGCTGGAGCGCCCTGGGTCGGACTCTCGACCTCGCCGCCATTGCGCTCTCGGCCGAACAAGTGGGGGGCGCCCAGAAGTGTCTGGATCTGTCGGTTGCGTACGCCAAGGAACGCGTTCAATTCGGCCGACCCATCGGCTCCTTCCAGGCCATCAAACACATCTGCGCGGACATGATGGTGGCGGTGGAGTCCGCGCGTTCGGCGAGCTACTACGCCGCCTGTGTCGCCGCCGAAGGACGAGAGGATCTCTCCGCGGTGGCGTCACTGGCGAAGGCCACCTGCTCCGAGGCGTACTTTCAGTGCGCCGCCGAGAGCCTTCAGATCCACGGAGGGGTGGGATTCACGTGGGAGTACGACGTCCATCTCTATTTCAAGCGAGCTCGTTCGACGGAGGTCTTTCTCGGCGATCCCGCCTACCATCGCGAGCGGGTGGCTAGACACATCGGACTGTAGGGCATCGGACTGTAGGACATCGGGCTGTAGGACATCGGACCGTAGGAATCGGACGGTAGGATATGAGTTCCGAACTCGACATGAGCGGAAAGGTCGCGATCGTGACCGGCGGCAGCCGGGGCGTCGGGCGTGGGGTGGCCGAGCGCTTTCTCGATGCCGGAGCCGAGGTCGTGATCTGTGGTCGCAAACAGCCGGACGCGCTGCCGGAGCGGAACGGTCGCAAGGCGCTGTTCGCCGCCGCCGATGTACGCGATCTCGAACAGATCGATACCGTGGTCGCCCTCGCGATCGAACGCTTTGGCCGCCTCGACGTCCTCGTGAACAACGCCGGAGGTGCGCCCCCCGCGGATGCAGCGACCGCGTCGCCCCGGTTTTCCGAGGCCATCCTCAGGCTCAATCTGATTGCGCCGCTGAACTTCGCCCAGAAGGCGAACGCGGTGATGCAGAAGCAGGACGAAGGCGGTGTCATCCTCAACATCGCCAGCGTCTCCGCGCTGCGGCCCTCGCCCGGCGCCGCGGCCTACGGCGCGGCCAAGGCGGGGCTGCTGAGTCTCACCCAGACGCTGGCGGTCGAGTGGGCGCCCAAGGTGCGGGTCAATGCGGTGACGGCGGGAATGATCCGCACGGAGCAGTCGCACCTGCATTACGGCGACGAGGAGGGCATCCGGGCGGTGGGCGCCACGGTTCCCCTGGGCCGCATGGGCGAACCCCGCGACGTCGGCGACGTGTGCCTCTTCCTGGCCTCCTCGCTGGCGAGTTACGTGAGCGGCGCCAGCATCCTCATGCACGGCGGCGGTGAGAAGCCGGCGTATCTGGGTGTCGCGAAGCCGGAGCCGGACTAGGCTCCCTCAACCACCCGCTCTGCCGGAGGGCCCGTGGACCTCGAAGGCGTCGAACGCCGACTCGCTGCGATGTGAATCGAGAAGCGCGCACGACCTGGCTGCTGCTGGTGGGGGTCGCCCTCTCCGTCGCGGCTTTGCAACTCCTCACCGGCTCGATCCCTCCCTATGGGCTCTTTCACGACGAGTTCTACTACTGGGCCGGAGCTCTTCGCCCGGGTCTCGGCTACGTCGACCATCCGCCCCTGGCGCCGTGGGTGTTGGCTGGAAGCATTGCGCTGTTCGGCGATGGGCACCTGGGATTCGGAATCGTGCCCGCACTCTGCTCGGCGGGTACCGTGATTCTCACCGGGCGGATGGCGGGAAGCCTCGGCGCCGGACCCTTCGGCCAACTCCTGGCAGCCCTGGCGGTGGCCGTGACGCCGGTCTATCTGGTGTTCTTCAGCTTCTATTCGGTCAATTGCATCGAGCTTCTCGCCTGGACGGGAGCCAGCTTCTTGTTGGTCGAGCTGATCCGTACAGGCAACGAGCGACTCTGGCTTGGGTTCGGGCTCATTGCGGGACTTGCTCTGCTCAACAAGCATACGTTCCTCCTGCTCGTCGTCGCGCTCGCGGTCGGAGTGCTCGCGACCCCCATGCGCCGCCAACTTCGAAGCCGCACCCTGTGGCTCGGGGTAGCGATCGCGCTGCTGATCGCCGCTCCCAATGTCTACTGGAACTTTGCGAATGGCTGGCCGTCACTCGAGTTCTACTCGACCCGGGGAGAGGGCATTCTGGACGCCAGCGTACGCCTGGCGCTGAAGATTCAGATCCTGGGGATGAATCCCGTGAATCTACTGCTCTGGGTTCCAGGGCTTGTCTTCCTGCTGTTTTCGAAGGAGGCGCGCCCCTACCGACCGCTCGGTATCGCATTTCTCGTGCTCTTCGTCGGAATCCTTCTCTCCGGACAGCGACGCGGCGACCGGATCGTCGGGATCTATCCCATCGCTTTCGCAGCGGGAGCCCTGGTATGGGATCGCTGGCAGCCCCGCTTGCGGGTGCTCGTCCGCGGCACACTGGTCGCACTACTCCTCGGCTTCGGCGTGCTTGTGCTTCCTCCGTCGCTTCCTTTGTTGCCGCCCGCTGCCGTCGCGCGCTACTTCGAAGTCATCGGTGAAGCGCCCGAGGTCGAGACGGGCGACCGCGGCGCGAGCCTGCCGCTCTATCTCAGCGGGCGCCTGGAGTGGGAACGTTTCGCGCGGGAAGTCATCGGCGCGTGGGAGAAGCTGCCGCCCGAGGAGCGCGACCGCACGGCGATCCTCACGTCGCATTGGGTATTCGCGTCCGTGATCGAGTACTACGGGCGGGATGGCGAACTCCCGCCGGTTGTCTCACCCCACAACGCCTACTACTTCTGGCGGGCGGAGGCTGCGGGCCGAGATATCGTGTTCTCGTTCGACGTTCATCCCGATGCCCTCGCAGCGTCGTTCGGACGCACTCGGGAGATCGGCCACTTCCGCTGCCAATACTGCACTCACATCCGGACGGATCGGACCTTCCGACTCTCGTACGCCCCGAAACGACCGCTCGAAGAACTTCTCTTGGGTTGGCGACACTTCGGGATCACGTCAGCAGAGAAGCTGGGTGCCTCCAGTGGTCGCGGGCGCTATTCGACGCCATGATACGGCTGAACACCGTTTCCATTGGGAGGCAGCGGTTGCCGCCCACTTCCCTTCACCCCAAAAGGAACGGCTATGGCATCGCATTCGCATTCGCCTTTCCGCTATTCCTCCTGATGCGCGAGCGACGGCTCGTGAGCCTGGCCAGCGCTGCCGCCTAGAATGTCATCGACCGCATCGGGCCCCCGGTTGTCGCGGGCGCGAGTCGACGCCATGATAGGGCCGGCACACAGAGGGGGGGTCGGAGGGGAATGATGCCCAAGAATCGTCGCGAAGGAGGTCGTGTGATCCGCGCCGAGTCGAAGCTCGAGTGGGACACGCCGATGTACCAGCTCGCGGTGAATCAGCTCGACCAGACCGCCGAGGTCATGGATCTGGATGCCAACATCTGGGAGCGGCTGCGAACCCCCCAGCGAGCGTACGTGGTCTCGTTTCCGTTCCGCCGCGACGACTACGAAACCGTGGAGACGGTTTTCGGATACCGGGTGCAGCACCTGCTCACGATGGGCCCCACCAAGGGCGGGATCCGCTACGACGAGGACGTGAACCTGGGGGAGGTCACCGCCCTCGCGATGTGGATGTCGTGGAAGTGCTCGATCATGGGCCTGCCTTTCGGAGGCGCCAAGGGGGGTGTGCGAATCGATCCGAACTCGCTTTCTGCCACCGAGCGACAGCGCATCACGCGGCGCTTCACATCGGAGATCATCGAAGTGATCGGACCGGATCGGGATATTCCGGCGCCGGACCTGGGCACCGACGCTCAGGTCATGTCCTGGATCATGGACACCTACTCTCAGCAGAAGGGCCATGCGGTGCCCGGGGTCGTCACGGGGAAACCCATCGAGATCGGTGGCTCCGAGGGGCGCCTCGAGGCCACCGGCCGCGGCGTGATCGCGTGCACCATCGAAGCGGGCAAAAGGCTGGGCCTCTCACTCGGAGATTCCACGGTGATCGTTCAAGGCTACGGAGAGGTGGGCGGAACCGTGGCGCGCCTCGCCTCTACGCTCGGCGCGAAGGTGATCGGGATCTCCGACGTGACGGGAGGCGTCCACAAGCCCAGCGGGCTCAATCTGGCTCACGTGGACGAGTGGCTTCGCGAAAACCGGTTCCTCACGGGTTACCCCGACGCCGACGAGGTCACGAACCCCGAGCTTCTCGAGCTGCCCTGCGACATTCTCATTCCCGCGGCGATCCAGAACCAGATCACGAAGCAGAACGCGCAGGCTCTTCAGTGTCGTCTGCTCGTGGAAGGTGCGAATGGTCCCACCGATCTCGACGCCGACGCGATCCTCGACAGCCGCGGGATCATGGTCGTTCCCGATATTCTGGCCAACGCCGGGGGGGTGACGGTCTCGTACTTCGAGTGGGTGCAGGGCCTTCAGCAGTTCTTCTGGAGCGAGGATGAGGTGAACAAGCGCTTGATCGACCTCATGCAGCGCGCCTATCACGACGTCGAGAGCATCGCCGAGCAGCGAGGCGTGAACCTCCGCACCGCCGCGCTCATCCACGGCATCCGCCGCATCACCAACGCCAAGCGCCGCCGCGGGTTGTTTCCGTAGCCCCGTTCTCTCGTCACTGGAAATAGCCGAGGGCTTTGAGCGCGTCGCGCTCCTCGGGTTCCAGGGCTTCGAAGGTGTCGGTCCGGCGCGGCTCGACGATTTTCTCGATGAGTGCTCTTCCCTCGCGGAACAGCTCGCTGGGAGCGCCGTCCCCCACACTCAGGGCCTCGTGTTCTCCCGGGTCGCGGTCCATCCGAAAGAATTCGACCTCGCGAACGCGGTGCACGATCACCTTCCAGGGCCAGCGCGAAAAGGCCCAGCGGTGGCTGCGCGGTCGCACGCCTGCCTCGAAGAGGGGGTCGCGGTGAAGCTCGGCGAGCAGGGGACGCGGGGCCGGCTCGGTCCCGTCCGCCCCGAGGGCCCGCCCGTGCATTCCGGGGTCCGGATGCAGGCCGGCAAGTGCCATCAGGGTCGTGGGCACGTCCAACAGATCGACCGGAGCGTCCACGCTGGCTCCGACCGCGTCGGCCCGGGAGTCGAAGAGAACGAGCGGCACGGCGAGAGATTCCCGGTACAGCGTCAATCCGTGGAACCAGCCGCCGTGCTCGGCGAATTCCTCCCCATGGTCTGAGAGCACGGCGTAGACCGTGTTCCCCGAGTAGCCGCGCGCCTCGAGGTGGGCCATCAGTTCGCCGAAGGCGGCATCCACGCTGGCGATCTCGCCATCGTAGAGATCCACAAGCCGCTCGCGACCGCGCTCGCCGATT
Source organism: Myxococcota bacterium (assembly GCA_036447375.1). Taxonomy (GTDB): domain Bacteria; phylum Myxococcota_A; class UBA9160; order UBA9160; family SMWR01; genus JACZXC01. The sequence goes on along the minus strand of JAZFUU010000211.1, from coordinate 7,753 downwards.
TCATCCCTCCCGGCCGCCGTATTTCGCACCCAATCCGAGGTCGCCGAGGGTTGCCCGCGGTCGAACTCGGGGTCGCGCAGGAAGCGCGCGCGATGGGGCGCGGGTGGCAGATAGCCCGAGTGCGGATCCATGTAGTGCACGTACAAAAAGACCGGGCGTTTTCCGGCCGCTGGAATCCGCGGGAAGATCTCGCGATTGAGCTCGGACCCGGTGAGCGCGCGCAGGGAGCGGCGTTTGCCCCACCAGCTGCGTTCGGCCCAGATCGCATCTCCGCCCTCGCCATCGACGACAATCCTGGGGTTGCTCCAGTCGTCGAAGCCCCGCGCGAACCCCGCCCGCTCGGTGATGTGGGCGAAATTTCCGCAGACGCCGATGGTGTGGTAACCGGCTGCGCGGAAGCGTTCGGCCAACATCTCGACCTTCGGGTCGAGGGCGTGCTGGGCCGAAACGGCGGCGTGTTCGGTGGGGTGGAGCGAGGTCATGAGGGAGCCGACGGCGGGGCGCGTCCAGGAACTGGGAGAGGTTGCCCGCCGGAAGACGACCCCGCGTGCGGCGAGGGCGTCGATATTCGGCGAGGTGTTCCGCGGGTAGCCATAGACGCCCAGGTGGTCGGCGCGCAGGGTGTCGATCACCACCACCACCACATGAGGTCGCGAAGGGCCGGCGGCGGGGTCCGGACTCCGGTCGCACGCGGTCAGGGCGAGGCCGCAGAGCAGGGCAACGGCCAGCGCCGCCCTCGGGGAACGCGGCGTCAGCGTGGCCGCAGCAGAGGGCTTCATGAAAGGGTTAGTGGGAGCGGTGAAGCTTGAGGGCGTAGAAACCGTCATGGAGCTTTCCGAAAATCGAGCTCACTTCCGGATGCCGAACCGGTTTCCCGCTCTCGTCGGCGAGCAGGTTCTGTTCGGAGACGTAGGCCGTGTAGTGGGTGGTCGCGTTCTCCGCGAGCAGATGGTAGTAGGGCTGGTCCTTGTGGGGACGAACGTCCTCGGGAATCGAGTTCCACCACTCATCGGTGTTGCTGAAAGTGGGATCCACGTCCACCACGACGCCGCGGAAGGGGTAGACGCGGTGGCGAACCACCTGCCCAATCTGGAATTTCGCGTCGCGATTCATCATCACAGGTTTTGTGTGCGTCGATTCACCCGCGGCGTTGGTGCCGCGCGGTCGTCCCCCCCAGACGCAAAGCTAACAAAATCATGCCCTTCTGCTGCTGGACGCGCGAATGGGAACCTGACAGAATCGGATGGAACGTTCCAGCGAGCGAACACGGCTGCCCCCCCATGCCTGATCGTACCCATTCCCACCGCGAGCCCCGAATTTGAAGGCGCTGGCCGAAGTGATCGACGGCCACGCCCAGAGCAGCCCCCATGCCCCGGCCTTCCTGGGGAGAGAGGAGCTGACCTGGGCCCAGTACGCGGCGCGTTCGGATCGGCTGGCGGCGGCGCTCGTCCAGCGGGGCCTGGTGCGTGGGGATCGGGTCGGCGTGTTGCTGCCCGACGGCCCGGGGGTGCACATCGCGTTCGTCGGCGCCGAGAAGGCCGGTCTTACGGTCGTCGGCATCGGTCCGAGAGCGGGACCGGACGAATTGCGGCATTTGCTGCGTCTCACCGAGGCCAGGGCGCTCATCAGCCGAGCCGTCCACCGCGACCTCGACCTGGTCGCGTTCGTAGCGGAACTCGGCGGCCAGGGGCTTCCCCTCCGCCATCATCTCGTGGTGCAGGCCGAGCTGGAAGAGGGGGATTCCCTTTTCACCGATACGGCAGGTACGGTCGATATGGCCGACACACCGGCGGGGGGTCCCCTTTCGACGGACGACGTGTTCCTTCTCAACTCCACCTCGGGCACCACGGGAATGCCCAAGTGCGTGATCCACGATCAGCGTCGTTGGAACTGCTTTCACGAGCTGGCGGTCGAGGCCGGCGAACTTCGCCACTCGGATGTCTTCCTGAGTGCGATTCCGGCGCCCTTTGGCTTCGGAATCTGGACCAGCCATTTCACTCCTACCTTGCTGGGAGCGCCGACGGTCCTCTTGCCCCAGTTCTCTGCCGATGCGCTGATCGACCAGATCGATCGCCACCGGGTGACGGTTCTCGCGGCGGTGAGCACCCAGTTCATCATGATGCTCAATTCTCCGGCTCTCGCGCGTCACGCTGTCAGCTCGTTGCGGGTGCTCTTCACCGGCGGCGAGGCGGTTCCCGCCGAGCGCGCCGCGGAGTTCGAGGACCGGACCGGCGCCCGCGTGTTGCAGTTCTACGGTTCCAACGAGACGGGCGCGCTTTCGCGCACGACGACCCGTGACTCCAGGCAGGCGAGGCTGGGAACTGCCGGCCGCGTGATCGACGGCATGCGCGTGCGGCTCTTCGACGAGAACGGCGGCGACGTGACCGCTCTTGGCCGCGGTCAGCCGGGCTGCCGCGGTCCTCTGACGAGCCGGGGCTACTGGGGCGATGACGACGCCAATGCAAAACTCCACACGTCCGACGGCTGGATGCTCACCGGCGACATCGCCACACTGGATTCCGACGGCTATCTCCGGGTGGTGGGTCGGACCGACGACTTCATCATCCGAGGCGGAAAGAACGTGAGTGGCCCCGCTGTCGAGGAGTCGGTGTCGAGTCACGCGGCGGTGGCGTTGGCCGCGGCGGTGGCGATGCCGGATCCGGTTTTCGGAGAGCGGGTCTGCGTCTACGTAGAGCTTCGCCCGGGACACCAGCTCACTCTCGACGAACTCGTCGCCCATCTCCAGAGCCGCGGCGTGTCCCCGGAGTCATTCCCGGAACGTCTGGTCGTGGTCGACACCCTGCCGCGATCATCCGGCGGGAAGGTCGCGAAGCAGGCTCTGCGAGAAGACATCGCCGACCGCATCGCCAAGGAGAAAAAACAATGAGCCCCGACGGCCACATCACCCGTGACGGAGGGTTGATCATGGGCGTTCTCGACGGCCGGGTGGCCATCGTCACCGGCGCGAGCCGCGGCATTGGCAAGGGCTGTGCTCTCGAACTCGGCGCTGCAGGGGCGGTGGTCTACGTCACCGGGCGTACGCTTCGGGAGGGCTCTGCGTCCCTGCCCGGAAGCATCGCGGCCACGGCGGAAGAAATTGTCGGCGCCGGCGGAAAGGCCGTGGCGGTGGCGTGCGACCATCGGGACGACACCCAGGTGGAGACCCTCTTCGAGCGGGTCGCCGCTGAGCAGGGCCGCCTCGACGTTCTCGTCAACAACGCCTTCTTGATTCCGAAGGAGCTGACCTCGCGCCGACCGTTCTGGGAGCTTCCCCTGTCGAATTGGGACGACATGATCGATGTGGGCACCCGTTCGGCCTACGTGGCCAGCGCTTTCGCTGCCAAGCCGATGACCGCGAAAAAGTCGGGTCTGATCGCCAACATCAGCTCTTCGGGGGCGGTCGAATACGCCTGGCACGTGGCCTATGGGGTGGGGAAGGCCGCGCTGGACCGGCTCAGCGCGGATTCCGCCGTCGAGTTCGAGCCCTTCGGCGTGACCGTCGTTTCGCTATGGCCGGGGCTGGTTCGAACCGAACGCATCGAGCGCTTCCGAGAGGCGATGCCCGACCCGACGTTGGCGGGATCCGAGTCTCCGCGCTTCACGGGTCGCGCGGTGGTGGCCCTGGCTGCGGACCCCGATGTGCAGCGACGCACGGGTCGCGCCTTCGCTTGTCGCGAGCTGGCCGATGATTACGGATTCACCGATGTGGATGGAAGCCTTCCGCGCGGCCCCCTGCACGATCGCTAAAACTCACCCGATCCGAAATCAATCCAATTCAATCCCCAATCAATCCGACAGGGCGTACCACAGAACGCGCTTGACGAATGCTGGCGCGCATCATGCGGCTGCTCTGTCGCACCTGGATCGCCAGATAGACCAGCGTGACCACGATGGCGATGGCCCCAACGAACTCGCCGTAGTTGCCCAGCAGCTGTGAGAATTCCAATGCCGACATTCAATCAGGAGGTCGTGGCGGTCGCCGAATCCTTCGGGTAGTAGCGATTGATGGTGTCGATTACACAGGCCGGGCGTTCGCTGCCCTGGATCTCGACGGTGACGCGGACCTTGGTCTGGACCGTACCCTTGATCTCCTCCACCTCGAGCAGCTCCGCACCGCCGCGAACCCGCGAGTTCACCGGGACGGGGGCGGGGAAGCGCAGGCGGTCGGCCCCGTAATTGATGCCCATGGAGATCCCCCTCACTTCGACGATCTGGGGCAGGAAGTGGTTGACGAGGGACTGGGTCAGGTAGCCGTGAGCGATGGTGGTGCCGAAGGGCCCCGACTTGGCCCGCTCCGGATCCACGTGGATCCATTGGTGGTCGCCGGTGGCTTCGGCGAACCGGTCGATGCGATCCTGGCTGATCTCGAGCCAGTCGCTGTATCCGAGGTGTTTCCCAACGGCGGCCTTCAACTCGGCCGGGGATTCGAAGACGGTCGCCATGCTTGACCTCCTGTTCTCAGGGGTGCTGATTGCTCACAGCGACCACCTCCCCCGTCATGTACGAGGAGAGGTCGCTCGCCAGGAATACGATCACGTTGGCCACTTCCCAGGGCTCCGCGGCGCGGCCGAAGGCCTCGCGACCGGTGAGCTCCTCGAGCAGGCCCGGGGGTGTCACCTTCGAGAGGTGCTCGTGCAGGGCAATGCTCGGCGCGACGGCGTTCACGCGAACCCCCGCCTCCGCCGCCTCGATGGACGCGCAGCGGGTCAACGCCATCACCCCTGCCTTTGCCGCCGCGTAGTGCGCCTGGCCCGCCTGGGCGCGCCAGCCGAGCACTGAGGCGTTGTTCACGATGGAGCCCGCACGCCGCTCGAGCATGTGGGGAAAAACCGCGCGGATCATGCGAAAGGTGCCGTTCAGCGTCACGTCGAGAACTCCACTCCACTGCTCGTCGGTCATCTCGACGAGAGGGGCGAAACCCCCGAGGCCGGCGTTGTTCACGAGTACGTCGATGTGCCCCAGGGTCGAGATGGCGCCGTCGATCAGCGCCCGTACCTCGTCTTCGCGGGTGACGTTGCAGAGCTGGCTCGCCGGGCGCTCGCCAGTGATCTTCTCGAGCTCGGCGGCCGCCTCGAACAGTCGACGCTCGTGGATGTCGCTGATCATGACCCGGGCGCCTTCTTCGGCGCAGCGACGCGCGGTCGCAAAACCGATGCCGGTTCCCGCCGCGGCGGTGACCAGCACGGTCTTTCCCGCGAGCAGATTTCGGCCGACGGGGTAGGGCGGGATCGTCGGCGTCATCGGGGCTCCCGGGGCAGGCCGAGCGCGCGCTCGGCGATGATATTGCGCTGGATCTCGTTGGATCCGGCGTAGATCGTGTCGGACCGCGTGAAGAGGAACAATCGCTGGAGGCGGGTGAGGTCGTAAGGTGCCGCTTCGGCGATTTCCGACTCGGGCCCCAGCACGTCCATGGCGAGCTTGCCGAGATCGCGGTGCCAATTGGCCCAGTAGATCTTGGTGATCATCGCCTCGCGGCTGACCGCTGCCCCGTCGCTGGTGGAGAGCATGCGCAGTGCGTTGTAGCGCATGATCTCGAGCCCGATCCAGGCATCGGCGAGGCGCTGTCGCATGACCGGATCGTCGGCGGCCCCGTTCTCTTTTGCGAGCTGGATCACCTGCTCGAGTTCGTTGCGAAAGCTCAGCTGTTGGCCCAGGGTGAGCGCCCCCCTCTCGAACGACAGCGTCCCCATGGCGATCCGCCAGCCGTCCCCGGGCTGCCCCACGATGTTCTTGGCGTCGGTCTGTGCCCCGTCGAAGAAGACCTCGCTGAACTCGGAGTCGCCGGTCATCTGCAGAATGGGACGGATCTCGACCCCGGGCTGACGCATGGGCACCAGCAGATAGGCCAGCCCCTTGTGCTTCGGCGCGTCCGGGTTGCTGCGGCACAACACGAAACACCAATCCGCCCACGCGGCCCAGGAGGTCCAGATCTTCTGGCCGTCGATCCGCCACTGATCGCCTTCGAGGCGGGCGCGGGTCTGCACGTTGGCGAGGTCGGAACCGGCGTTGGGCTCCGAGTATCCCTGGCACCAGACTTGCTCTCCCTTCACGATGCCCGGGAGGAAGCGCTTCTTTTGCTCTTCGGTGCCGAAGGCGATGATCGTGGGACCGAGCATTCCCTCGCCGATCAGACCTAGGCGTCCCGGGCCGCCCGCCGCTGCGTATTCTTCGTGGAAGACCACCTGCTGCATGAGCGTGGCGCCGCGACCCCCATATTTTGGCGGCCAGCCGACGCAGGTCCAGCCCCCTCGGGCCAGTTCGCGTTCCCAGGCCCGGCGTTCATCGAGTAGCGAGTGTTCGTCCCCCGGCCCGCCGCGACCACGAAGCACGGCGAACTCACCGGTCAGGTGGTCGCCGATCCATTCGGAAAATTCGCGGCGAAAGGCTTCGTCTTCGTCGCTGAAGCTCAGGTGCATTGGAGAGGCTCGAGGGCGGTGAACGATGATACGTCCGTGATGGTAAGATACGCTACGACTCGTATGCAAGAAGGTGCCAATCCCTTCGACGAACCGACGATTCCGAGACTGGTAGCGACCGCCGCTGCGCGCTTTGCCGACCGCAGCGCGATCGAAGACGGCCCGGTGTCGCTCAGCTTCGCCGAGCTCGCCCGCGCCGGAGTCCGCGCCGCTCGCGCGTTCCTCGCCGCCGGTGTCGAGCCCGGCGATCGCGTCGCTGTGTGGGCTCCCAACATTCACGAGTGGATTCTGGCCGCCATCGGCCTGCAATCGGCGGGCGCCGTGCTGGTCCCGCTGAATACCCGCTTCAAGCGCGCCGAGGCCGGCTACGTGCTGCGCAAGAGCAGAGCGCGAATCCTGTGTACCGTGGGGGAATTCCTCGGCACCAACTACGCCGAATCCCTCGAAGGCGAAGATCTGCCCGAGCTGGAGCAGGTCGTGCTCTTGCGGGGTACCGCCGAGACGGGTGTGCCGTGGTCGGAGTTCCAGAGGCGGGGCGAGTCCGTGTCCGAGGACACCGCGCGCGAGCGGTCCGAGGCGATTTCTCCCGACGACCTGTCGGACATCATGTTTACTTCGGGAACCACCGGAAACCCGAAGGGGGTGATGACCACCCATGCCCAGAACCTCCGCGCCTTCGCCACCTGGAGCGAAGTCGTCGGTCTGCGCGAGGGCGATCGATATCTGATCGTGAATCCTTTCTTCCACGCGTTTGGATACAAGGCGGGCTGGCTCTCGTCGATCATGCGCGGCGTCACGATTCTTCCGCACGGAGTCTTCGAGGTGTCTGCCGTGCTCGAACGTGTCGGGAAGGAACGGGTCAGTGTGCTGCCCGGCCCTCCGTCCATCTATCAGTCGATCCTCGCCCACCCGGATCGTGGCCGACACGACCTGTCGAATCTGCGTCTGGCGGTGACCGGGGCGGCACCCACTCCCGTCGAACTCGTCCATCGCATGCGCGACGAACTCGGCTTCGAGACGATCATCACCGGCTACGGACTCACCGAGTGTTGCGGCATCGTGAGCATGTGTCGCTACGACGACGATCCCGAGACGATCGCCACGACTTCGGGACGTGCGATTCCCGGGACCGAGGTGCGCTGTGTCGATGGCGAAGGAAAGGAGGTGCCGCGCGGAGAGTCCGGAGAAGTAGTGGTCCGCGGCTACAACGTGATGCAGGGCTATTTCGAAGATGAGGAAGAGACGCGCCAGACCATCGATGGCGACGGCTGGCTTCACACCGGAGACATCGCGGTGATGGATGATCGCGGTTATCTGCGCATCACCGACCGCATCAA
>JAZFUU010000210.1:0-13459 GCA_036447375.1 Myxococcota bacterium | reverse complement strand
CGCGCAGTTCGGCATCCGAGGCGCCCTCGCGCAGCGGTTTGCGCAAATCCACGCCGCCGGTGGCAAACAAGCAGGTGACGAGCTTGCCGTCGGTGGTGAGCCTCGCCCGGGTGCAATCGCCGCAAAAGGGGGAACTGACCGACGCGATGACGCCGATCTCACCGCGGCCGTCCCGGTAGCGGTAGCGGCGGGCGACTTCGCCCGGGTAGCTGGGCTCGACCGGCTCGATGGGAAACTCCGCGTGAATCCGCTGGAGAATCGACTTCGCGGCCACCACCTTGGCGAGGTTCCAGTCGTTGAGGGTGCCCACGTCCATGAACTCGATGAAGCGCAGGACGTGGCCCGTGCCACGGAAGTAGCGCGCCAGATCGACGATGGACTCTTCGTTCTCGCCCCGCTGGATCACGCAGTTCACCTTGATCGGCCGGAGGCCGGCCGCCGCCGCCGCCTCGATGCCCGCGAGCACGCGTCCGGGCCCCGCATCGCGGCCGCTCATGCGTCGAAACACATCCTCGTCGTGGCTGTCGAGGCTGACCGTCACCCGATGCAGCCCGGCGTCCTTGAGCGCCTGGGCCCGGTCGGCCAGCAGGGTTCCGTTGGTCGTGAGGGTGAGGTCCTGCACGTCGTCGATGGCCGCCAGCCGAGCCACGAGCTGGGGAAGCTCGGCGCGCAGCAGCGACTCGCCGCCGGTGATGCGCACCTTGCGAACTCCGCAATCGACAAAAAGTCGAGTCAGCCGCTCGATCTCTTCGAAGCTGAGCAGCTCTGGTTTGGGCAGGAACTGGTAGCTCTCTCCGAAGATCTCGGCGGGCATGCAGTAGGGGCAGCGGAAGTTGCGGCGATCCGTCACCGAAATTCGCAAATCGCGAAGGGGACGTCCGGCGGTGTCGGTGGAGGGGGGCAATGCGGCCTCGAATGTTGACCTCCAGTATACTGTTCAATGTTCAATTTTGGGCACTGCTTCGCGCCCGTTAGCCTGCGCTCGACCGGTGGATGGTTTCGGGCGCTGTGGAGACTCAGCATGGATCTAGACGAGGGCACTCGAAAGCGCATCGCAGACATCATCGCCTCAGATCGGGTGGTGCTGTTCATGAAGGGCGATCGCCACGCGCCTCAGTGCGGATTCTCGGCGACGGTGATCCAGATCCTCGAAGAATTGGTCCCGGAATACGCAACCGTCGACGTGCTGTCGGACCCCGAGATCCGCAACGGGATCAAGGAATTCTCGAACTGGCCGACGATCCCCCAGCTGTACGTGTCCGGCGAGTTCCTGGGCGGCTGCGACATCGTCCGCGAGATGTACACGAACGGAGAGCTCCGGGACGCGCTGACCACTGGCTAGCCCAAGTTTTCGCCGCACCCCAGTGACCCCGAGAAACTCCCCATGAAGCCCGACGACTACATCCTGGTGAGCGTCGACGATCACGTCGTCGAACCGGCGAATATGTTCGAACAACACCTTCCCGTGCAGTGGAAATCGCGCGCACCGCGAATCGTGCACAAGAAGGACGGAACCGATGTCTGGACATTCGAGGGCGCGCAAATTCCCAACATCGGACTCAACGCCGTCGTGGGACGACCCCCCGAAGAGTACGGTGTCGAGCCGACCTCCTTCGACCAGCTGCGACCGGGCTGCTACGACGTCCATGAGCGCGTCCGCGACATGAACGCCAACGGTGTTCTCGCGTCGATGTGTTTTGCGTCCTACCCGGGCTTCTGCGGTCAGCTATTCGCGCGCCAGGACGACAAGAAACTCGCCGCCGCCATGCTGCGGGCCTACAACGACTGGCACATCGACACCTGGTGCGGGGCCTACCCCGAACGCTTCATCCCGCTGGCGCTGCCGCCGCTATGGGACGTCGACCTGATGGCGGAAGAGGTGCGTCGCGTCGCGCGCAAGGGATGCCACTCGATCAGCTTTACCGACAATCCGAATGTCCTCGGCTATCCGAGCCTCCACAGCCCCCACTGGGACCCCTTCTGGAGGGCGTGCTGCGACGAGGAGATGGTCGTGTGCATCCACATCGGCTCGAGCAGCGGGATGCAGTTTACGAGCCCCGATTCGCCCGTCGACGTGATGATCACGGTATCGCCGATGAGCATCGTCGGCTGCGCCGCCGATCTGCTCTGGTCGCCCGTACTGCGGAACTTCCCCGCGATCAAATTCGCCCTCTCCGAGGGCGGAATTGGCTGGGTCCCGTACTTCCTCGAGCGGGCGGACTACGTGTATCAGCACCATCACAAGTGGACCCATCAGGACTTCGGCGGAAAGCTGCCGAGTGACGTCTTTCGCGAGCACATGATCACGTGCTTCATCGACGACGCGATCGGAGTCAAATGTCGCCACGACGTCGGCCTCGATACGATCACCTGGGAGTGTGACTACCCGCATTCCGACACGACGTGGCCCCACGCGCCCGAGATACTCGCGCGGAGCATGGAGGGCGTGCCCGACGCGGAAGTCGCCAAGATCACCCACCAGAACGCGCTGCGGCACTTCCACTTCGATCCGTTCTCGCGCCGGCCCCAGGAGAAGTGCACCGCGGCGGCCCTACGCGCGGAATCGCCCGACGCCGACGTCGCCGAGCGAAGCGTGAGGGGAGGCAAGCCGCCGAACGACGACCCGTCACGCCCCGTCACGAGCGAGGACATCGCGCGCCAGCTGGCGTCGGCGCTTCAGCTGCCCGCCGAGTAGGCCACGAACCCGGGCCGCACTTTCGCGGCCATGAAGCCGATCACTCGGTCACGGAACGATGCGCTCGGGCAACGGATGCCGGTAGAGCCGGGCCGCGTTCTCGTGGGTGATCTTGTGAACTTCGTCTCTGGGGAGATCACCGAGGACCGCCTCGATCACCTTCTGCGTGTCGGGCCAGGTACCGTCGCCGTGGGGATAGTCGGACTCGAACAGGATGTTCTCGACGCCAATCGTGTGCCGGGTCTTGATGGTCGAAGGATCGTCGATCATGCAGAACCAGAAGTTGCGACGCAGGCAATCGGAGGGGCTGATCTTCGGGTCCGGCCAGCCTTTTCCGTAGCCGGAGCGCCTCATGATGTTGTCGAGACGGTCGATCAGCCCGGCGACCCAACCGATGCCGCCTTCGGACATGGCGATCTTGAGTGTCGGATACTTCGCCGGCCAGCCGCTCCAGAGCCACTCGGCGCAGGTTCCCACCGCCATGATGCCGAATTGCGTAGCACCGAGTTCCATCATCGGCGCACCCGGTGGCATCTGCGCGAACCCGGATGAGCCCACGTGCAGATTCAGCACCGTGTCCGTGTCGGCGCACGCCTGGATGATGGGCTCCCAGTAGTCACTGAATACCGGGGGCAACCCCTGCCGGTGGGGCTGCTCGGGCAGGGTGACCGCGGTGAAACCGCGCTTCGCGTTGCGGCGGATCTCCTCAGCGCCCTTTTCGGGATCCGACAGAAACGTGATGCCTAGGGGAACGATTCGTTCCGGGTAGGACCCGTGCCACTCCTCGAAGAGCCAGTCGTTCCATGCCCGTGTACACGCGAGGCCGAGAATCGGGTCTTTGGCCTCGGAAAAGAGGGTGCCGCCAAACCCCGTCACGCCGGAGGGAAAATTCACCGAAGCCCAGATGCCTCCGATGTCCATGTCCTTGATGCGATCGTCGATCCGGTAACACCCGGGCCTCACTTCGTCGAAGCGCGACGGCTCGACGCGGTGATCCTCCGGAGGTCGGCCCGCCACGCACATGAATCCCACCTGAAAGTAGGTCTGGTCCTCGAAGCTCCAGACCTGGTGTCCCTCCTCGGTCTCCACAACCCGTGGCGCCTGGTCCTGAAGCTTCTGCGGAAGCCGACCCTCGAAGGTATGAGGCGGCTCCATGAGATGGTCGTCGACGGAGATGAAGGTGTACTTCACTTCCCTCGCCTCCGGATCCGGCAGCAGATCGCGAACGACCGGGCGCTTGATTCCCAGCTTGACGGTTCGAACCATGGGGGCGTTCCCTCCGGCCCTCCATCCTACCCGACTGAGCCCCTCGGCGGCGGCTCGGTAAGACATTGCCGACGGTCGGTGCGAACTGTGATAATTGCTGGACCTGCGCGCCCCGGACGAATCGGAGGAACCCGCACATGCCCCACCCGCCCGTCTTCCCCCACGATCCCATCGAGGAGATCGCTGCGGACCTCTTCATGGTCCGCGGCAGCATTCGAATGAACCCGCTCGCGCGCATCACCCGGAACATGGCCATCGTCCGGCATCGGGGAGAGCTCAATCTGGTGAACCCGATCCGGCTCAACGAGGAGGGCGAGCGACAGCTCCTCGCCCTGGGTGACGTCAAGCGAGTGCTTCGGCTCGGACCCTTGCACGGTCTGGACGATCCCTACTACGTAGAGCGCTTCGGCGCCGAGTTCTGGGCTCAGGCGGAGTCGGAGACCTACCCGGAGCCGAAGATCGAGCAACGCCTGGCCACGGACCGGCCCCTGCCCTTCCCCGATGGCGAGCTTTTCGCCTTCGAGGGCACGCAGCAGCCCGAATCAATCCTTCTGATCCGGCGGGGTCCCGGGATTCTCCTGACCTGCGATTCGATCCAGCACTACGGCGACTACCGACACAATACGCTGCTCCCTCGACTCATGATGCCGCTGATCGGCTTCCCGAGGACCACCGTCGTCGGGCCGATCTGGCTCAAGATCATGACGCCGGAAGGCGCGTCCCTGAAGAGCGAGTTCGAACGCCTGCTCACTCTGGATTTCGACCAACTGCTCTCCGCCCACGGGAGCCTGCTCACGAGCGGCGCGAAGAACTCTGTCGCCAAGGCGGTGCGCAAGGCCTTCCCGAATCCCTGATCGCGGCGACGCAGCCCGCCTCAGCTACAGCAGCCCCCGGTCGCGGGTTCCGGCGACGTCTCGACCTCGCCAGCGGACGCGAAAGTCTCTGAGTCGTCGACAATCCGGTAGTACTCCCAGCGCATGCCCTGAGGATCGAGCGCCCAGACCTTGTTCTGCGTGGCGTAGCAGCAGGTCTGCTCGTCTTCGACCGAGTCCATCAGATCGGCCGCCTTGAGCCGGTCGGTGGCGGAACGGATGTCCGCGTCGTCGAAGACCTCGACGCCCAGGTGGTTGAGGCGCTCCGAGGCACCGGGGTTCTCGAACAGCACGAGCTTGAGCGGCGGCTGCTCGATCGCGAAGTTCGCGTAGCCGGGCTTGCGTTTGTTGACTTTCACGTTGAATAGATTCGAGTAGAACTCGACGGCCTTCTCGAGATCATCGACGTTCAATGCCAGCTGGAGACGCATGTGTTGACTCCTTGGTTGAATCGAATCGGCCTGTATTCGGCCCGCGCTCCCTGCGCTGGCGCCCTTCACGTGGATGAAGTCCCCACCCCGGGACCGGGGCCACAGGCCCCGGAGCCAGCGATGCCCTGGCAGCAATTCGCGGTGAGGAAACCGATCAGCTCGTTCACGGCAGACAGATCGGGGCTGTAGATCCTCGACCTCCCCTGGCGCTCACACCGAACCAGGCCGGAGCTCTTCAGCTCCTTCAGGTGAAACGAGAGCGTTGCGGATGGAATGCCGAGGACGCTGCCGAGGGTTCCGGCAGGCACGCCATCCGGGCCGGCTTGGACCAGCATCCGGAAGATGTCCAGTCGGGTTTCCTGGGCCAGGGCGGCGAGAGCGCTGATGGCGATCTGTTTCTCCATATTTCCAATAATATAGAAATATAGATCTCTGTCAAGCTCGCAACGCGAATGTCGACGGTGGGATCGCGTACCACGTGGTTCTTGAGGGAACGCATCCTCGAGCAGCCGTCGCGGATCGCCGTTCCGTTCCTCATCCAGAACTACGGAATCTTCCTCATCGCCACCGGTGGTGGGCGTGCGCGTCGGGGTTCCGGTCCCGCTCTTGCTGGCAACGCTGGCCAACCGGACGCAACGCCACTTCGCGGGACCCGGTGCAGGCGGAGCCAGAAAGATTACATTGAGGCACTTTCTGGAGGCCCGCGATGCTGGTGAATCTCGTAGGAAGCCACCGAACCCGAGTTCTCTCGGTGGCCTTGATCGCTGTGATCCTGGCGTGCGGCTGCGCTCGCTCCGATCCGGGTTCGCCCGAAGACGTCGATGGCGGGAAAGAGGCCATGGCGGGGAGAGCGACAGCGCCCGTCGACGATCTCTCGGCGCTGCGCTTCAAAGCGCGACAGATCTTCGGCGTTCTCCCTACCGAAGCCCTCAGCGAGACCCACGTGGTAACCGAAGCCAAGGTGCGATTGGGTCGGATGCTCTACTATGAGCCGCGCCTGTCCAAGAACCACGATATCTCATGCAACTCGTGTCACCTGCTGACGGAGTTCGGCGTCGATCGTCAGCCCACGTCGCCCGGCCATCGAGGTCAACGCGGCAATCGCAACTCCCCCACGGTCTACAACGCGGCATTCCAAGTTGCGCAATTCTGGGATGGTCGGGCAGCGGATGTGGAAGAACAGGCCCTCGGGCCGATTCTCAACCCCGTCGAGATGGCGATGGCGAGTGCTGACGACGTCGTAGGGGTCTTGCGCTCGATCCCCGGCTACGAACCCATCTTCCGCACCGCCTTCCCAGATGCTGAGAACCCGATCACCTACGACCACATCGGGATTGCGATCGGCGCCTTCGAGCGGCGCCTGGTGACGCCCTCTCGATTCGATGACTACCTCGAGAGTCGATCCACGCTCACCGACGAGGAGTTGCGCGGTCTCTCGACATTCATCGCGACCGGGTGTCCGACGTGCCACATGGGCCCGACCTTCGGCGGCAGCATCTACCAGCGCCTGGGACTCATCCACCCCTACGAAACCCAGGACCTCGGCCGGTTCGAGCTGACACAGAACCCGGGGGATCGGCACGTCTTCAAGGTCCCGACGCTCCGGAACGTCGCCGAAACCCATCCGTATTTTCACGACGGAAGCGTGGCAAAACTCAAGGAGGCGATTCGCCTGATGGCGTACCACCAGCTGGGCAAGGACCTCTCCGTAGTCGATACTGAGGCCATTGCCGCGTTTCTGGGCAGTCTGACCGGACGTATCGACGGCGCGTTCATCGCCCGCCCCGAGCTGCCGCCCGGAGGCAGCGAAACGCCGGCCCCGGATCCGAGTTAACCCGCGCTCCCGGTCCAGAATGGGTGATCGAGAGCATCCGGTCTGGGAGCGGCCGCTCCGTCAGGCCCTTGCCAACGCCCCCGATCCCGAACAGGCCACCCGATCCGCCGAGCGACTGCTGGCCACGCCACTGCCCGATGGCGGCCTTGTCGCCGATCGATTGGCGATGCTGGCGGGAGAACGCGGGGAGAAGATCGCCCGCATCCTGCACGCGGTCTGCGGCATCGCTCCCTTCCTGGCGGCCTTCCTACAGCGTCATCCCGAATGGCTATTCGAGCTCTTGGACGACGCGCTCGAAAACCCGCGCCAGCGCGACGACCTCGCCGAGCGACTGGACACCTGGCTGCGGCGTGACGCCGAGCAGGAGCCGGGCCTCATTCTGCGTCGGTTCAAGTACTTCGAGCTGGCCCGCCTCAGCATCCGCGATGCGTGCGACGCGTGGGTTCCCCTGTCCGAGAGCGACGTCACCTTGCGCGGCCTCTCGGATCTGGCCGACGTCATCCTCGAGCGCGCGCTCTGCATCGCCGCAGAAGAACTGCTCGAAACGGCGGGGCCGGCGCGCTGGCGCAGCGCCGAGGGCGATGCGGTCGAGTTGTCCTTCTGCGTGCTGGGGCTCGGAAAGCTCGGGTCGCGCGAACTCAACTACTCCTCCGACGTCGACCTGGTGTACATCCACGAGACGCCCCCCGGTTCGCTCTCGACGGGGTCGTCCGACGGATTCGCCAGCCTGCCCCCCCTGGACTACTTCGCCCGCCTGGCGCAGCAATTCGGAATTCTGGTGGGCGCAGCAACGGCCGAAGGCTTCCTGTATCGCGTCGATCTCGACCTGCGTCCCCATGGCGCGCAGGGAGCGTTGGTGGTCAGCGACGAGGCTCTCGCCACCTACTACGAAGCCTGGGCGGACACCTGGGAGCGCGCGGCCTTCATGAAAGCGCGGCCCGTGGCGGGAGACCTGTCCCTCGGCTGGCGAGCCATCCGTCGAGTGGATCCGATGATCTATCGCTCGAGCATGGACTATTCGGCCGCGACGAGTATCCGCTCGCTGAAGCAGAAGGTGGAGGCGGCAAAGGGCGGACGGAAGGGCGAATTCAACGTCAAGATCGACGCGGGCGGCATCCGCGACGTGGAGTTCATCGCCCAGGCTCAGCAGCTGCTGCACGGCGGCCGGATTCCGCAAATTCGCGAACGCTCGACCCAGCGTTCACTGCGGAGACTCGGCGAGGTGGGGCTTCTACCCGTCGAGCAGGTAGATCGCTTGCTCGAAGCCTACCGATTCTTGCGCCGCGTCGAGAATCGAATCCAGATGGAGGACGAACAGCAGCGACACGCAGTGCCCAAGGAAGACGGGGCGTTGACGCGACTGGCGCGGTCTCTGGGCTTTCTCTCCTCCGACGCTACCACTCGCTTCGAGGCGGAGCTACGGAACCGGCGCGAAGTCGTGCAGTCCCTCTTCGGCGACGCCTACGCGGAAGGAGGCAAGGAGCGCATACTCGAGCTCTTCGCGCGCAACGTGCCGCATCTGGTCGAACTGCCGGCAACCCGCGCGATGATCGAGTCCCTGGCCGAGCAGCTCGCCCGAAGCATCGACGAATCACCCGAACCCGAGCGCTCCCTCAACAATCTCGACGGCTTTATCGAGAGCGTCGGTTCACGTCGGTTCTACTACGAACTCCTGATCGACCGCCCGGAGCTGATTCCAAGACTCACTTCGCTGTTCGCCTCCTCGAAGTATCTTTCAAACTATCTCGCCAGGTACCCCCGCCTGATCGAACGTCTGTTCGCCGACCCCGACGTTCTGCTTCTCTCGCGGGAGGCGCTTCGCGCCGAATATCGGGCGACCGTCGGTGCCATCGAGACCGAACATCGGGATTCCATGGAGTTCGAACTCGATGCGCTGCGAATTTTTCAGCACTGCCAGGTGTTGAACGTCGGGCTACTGGACATCGACGGAAAGATCGGTCGGGCAGCCAGCGATGCGGGGCTCACCGAAATCGCCGAGGTCTGTCTGGAAGAAGCTCTGGCCGCGACGGAGCGCCGTCTCCAGCAGCGACCCGACGGCGTGCCCGCGGCCGCCCGGAGCGGGGCCTTTCTCGCGGTCGGCATGGGGAAGCTCGGCAGTCGCGAGCTCACTTATGGCAGCGACCTCGACCTGATCTTCCTATACGACGTGCCTGCGGCGGATGTCGCTCGCAAGGCCGAAGCACAGGCCTACTATGTGTCGTTGGCGCAGCGTCTGATCTCGTTCCTACACACGCCGACCGCCGAGGGCTTCTGCTACGAGATCGACGCACGACTGCGCCCGTCGGGAAACCAGGGGACCCTGGTGACCTCTGTCGAAGCCTTCCAGCGATACCACGAACAGGAGGCCGCTGTCTGGGAACGCCAGGCCCTGCTGCGGGCGCGACCGGTGGCGGGTGATCATCAGCTGGGCGAAACCTTCACGACACTGCGACGGGTCATCCTGCAACGACCGCTCCCGGTCGACCTCGCCCAGCAAGTCGACGCCGTGAGGCAGCGGATGGAAAGCGAACTCGCCCCCGAGACCCAGAGGCGTCGAAACTTCAAGACGGGACGCGGCGGACTCCTCGACGTGGAAACCGTCGTGCAATACCTGCAGCTTCGCCACGGCGGCTCGAACCCGGAACTCCTCGATGTGGCCCGGGTGGACGTCCTCCTGGCCCGCCTGGCCGAAAACAGCCTGCTCACGGCGGACGCCGCCACCACTCTGCGCGAGGGCTGGACGTTTCTGCAACAGCTGAGCAGTCGGCTCCGGGTCGGCGAGAATCGCTCCATCAGCGATTTCGACAGCGAGGGCGGCGATCTCGAAGGGTTGGCCCGCCGACTCGGCTACGGCGCCGGCGGCGCGCGACGGGCGTTGATCGCAGACTACGAGCGTCACACCGAACAGGTTCGCGGCGTCTACGAGGCGACCCTGCGACCCGCGGCGCGCAGCAGCGGGTGAATTCGCGGCTCCTTCGCTTGCGCAGAGTCTGCCCGGATGTTCAGCTAGGTGCGGCGGCGACCGAAACAGAACTGTGGGCAGGCCGAAGGTGTCCAAGGGTACACTTGCTCGCCGTTGGCCGATCAAGTAGGGAATCGTGTTGGGATCCGGTATGCAGAGACTCACGGCAATATTCGCAGTCACCTTCATAGCTCTGGGGTTGGTGTGCCTCGAACCGGCGAGCAGCGCCGCCTCCGGCGAGGTGTCGGGAGCGTCCCACTGCGCGCCGCCCGTCTCTTCCACCCCGGAACCACTCGCCCCGGCCGAGACGGAGTCGGCCTGCGAACACCACTGCGCTTCAGCGGACCAGGGCGCCCAGCCGGCGTCCCCGACGACCGCGCCCCCCCCGGCGATCGCGATTCGAACCCACCTCGACGACCTGGAGTTCGATCTCGCGGTTGCTTACAGCCGGGCCCTCGATTCCCGGCACCGGGCTCCACCAAGAGACCTCATCGCCCTCAACCATTCCTTCCTGCTTTGATCCGGCCCCATCGGGCTGATCGCACTTTTCCGATCGCACTGGGCTGATCCGGCCCGCCTTGGGCTGATCTGACCGGACGGGGGCTCTGCACCGCGTCGGCCGGCACAGCACGACTCCACGGATCGCAGGCATCCGCGCTGGAAGGAGTATTTCGTGACAAAGAACGTCGCACTCGCACTACTCGCGCTGACACCTCTGTTGCTCGGGGTCGTGAACGGAGAACCGGCGACCCCTCCCGATCCGCTCCCGCTGTCCTGGCTGCTCGAGCAGGCCGAGGCGGAGAACTCGTCGATCGCCATGGAACGTGCCGCCGCCGAGGCAGCCGCACATCGAATCACGCCGGCCGGCGCCCTGGAGGACCCCCGCCTCAGTTATCAGGCGATCAACCTTCCGATCGACGACTTCGACTTCGACTCGACGCCGATGTCGGGCAATCAGTTCTGGCTGAGTCAGAAGTTTCCGTTTCCCGGGGTCCTCTCCAATCGCCAGAAGGCCGCGCGCGCGGATTCGTCGGCCGCCACATCCGCACTCAAGGACCGACGGAATCGCATTCGGTCGGCTGTGGAACGCGCCTTCGCCGAGCTCGGATTCGCCCAGCGCGGGCTCGAGATCACGGATCGGAACATCGACCTTCTCCGCCAACTCACTCGGGTCGCGGAGGCGAAGTACCGCGTCGGAACCGGACTGCAACAGGATGTCCTCCGGGCGCAGGTGGAGCTGACGGCGCTGCTCCAGGAGAGGTTGCACCGCATCGAATCCATCGCCGAGGCCGAGGCCGTGATGAACTCTCTCCTGAATCGGATGGCGAACTCTCGGTTCCCCCGCACGAGCGAACTCCGAGAGGAGGCGTCGACCCCCGACCTGGCCGGGTTGCTCGAACGCCTCGAGACGACGAGCGCGCTGATGCAGGCGTCCAGAGCGAGAATCGAAGAAGCGGAGCGTCGGGAACGAGCCACCCAGTTCGCGGGCTATCCCGACTTCGACCTCGGCATCGGCTACCGGATCCGCCAGCGAGCCCCGGGCGACCCGATCGCCGGCGACGACTTCTTGTCGGCCGGCGTCACCGTCCGACTTCCCGTGAATCGGGCGAAATGGCGGGAGCGAGTCGCAGAGCGGGCGGCACTCGTTCGGCACGCCAAAGCTGCGCATCGCGATCTGCGTGCCCGGCTGGGCGAGAAAATCGGCACAACCTTCGCCGACCTCGAGCGCGCCGGTGCCGAGGTGGCGCTGCTCGAGACCGGTCTGGTTCCCCAGGCGCGCCAGTCTCTCGAATCGAGTCGCTCGGGCTACGCGGTCAACAAGGTCGACTTCCTGAGCCTGGTGGACAGCCAGATGCGAGTCCTCGATTCCGAATTGCGGCTCGTTCGCGCCGTGGCCGACCGGCGCGCCGCCTTTGCCGCTCTCGAAGCGGCGGTGGGAGAGAAACTGCGATGAGTGACCGACGATGGATCTCGTACGCGGCCGTAGCCGGTGCGGCGATGGTCGCGACCCTCGTCGCACGCGAGTGGGTCTTCCCCGGAAAGCAGGAAACTGGGCGCGACTCGACGGAGACCATGGCTGGCGATGGACCGTGCCCGGACGGCAGAGCCGCTCGCTACTGGAAGGCCCCCATGGATCCCAGCTACGTTCGCGACGGGCCCGGGAAGTCTCCGATGGGAATGGACCTGGTGCCGGTTTGCCCCGACGGAGCCCCGAGTGAGCCCGACGGCCGCATCCGCATCGATCCGGCGACGGTCCAGAACATCGGCGTGCGCGTCACCGAAGTTTCGCGTCGCGACCTCGCGCGAAAGATCCGAGCCGTGGGCCGCGTCACCTACGACGAGCGACTTGTCGATCACGTCCACACAAAAATCCAGGGCTGGCTCGAGCACCTGTACGTCGAGTACGAAGGGGAGGCGGTCAAGAAGGGCCAACGATTGCTGGAAATCTACTCCCCCGAGCTCGTTTCGACCCAGGAAGAACTTCTACTCGCGGCGCGCTACCGACGATCGACGGAGAACAGCCCGTTCGAGGACGTGAGCAAGGGGGGTGCAGCCCTGTTCGAGGCTACGCGGCGGCGTCTCGAACTCTGGGACATCTCTCGACGAGATATCGATCGCCTGTTGGATACCGGTGAGGTCCGAAAGACCCTGACCCTCTACGCACCGTCGAGCGGCGTGGTCACACACCTGATGGTACGCCGGGGAATGGAAGTCGGACCCAAAGACAACCTGTACACGATCTCCGATCTGTCTCGCGTATGGGTCTACGCCAGCCTCTATGAATACGAGCTTCCCTGGATCGAGGTCGGCCAGCGCAGTGTGGTGGAACTTTCGTATTTGCCCGGTGAACGTTTCGAGGGAGAGGTGACCTACGTCTACCCCTTCCTCGACCCCAAGACCCGGACGGCCCGCGTGCGAATCGAGCTGCCCAATCCCGACGGGACCCTCAAGCCGGACATGTTCGCCAACGTGACGATCGAGAGCGGCGTGCGTTCGGATGTGGTGGTCGTGCCCGACGAGGCGGTGATCCGTTCCGGTCGGCGCAGCCTGGTCATCCTCGCCCTCGGTGAGGGCCTCTTCGAGCCCCGTGATATCGAACTCGGCCTCGATTCCGGCGACGGCTGGCTCGAAGTCATCTCGGGCCTGGACGCCGGAGAACAGGTGGTCGTCTCGAGCCAGTTCCTGATCGACAGCGAGAGCCGGTTGCAGGCGGCGGTCCGAAAGCTCCTGGGGGCGCGATCCGAAGAACCGGGCGAATCGACAGGGGCCACGCCGACCGAGCACGGGGGCCACTGACCGTGCTCCGCCGCATCATCGAAGGGTCGACCCGGAACGGATTGCTCGTGGTTCTATTCATCGGCACCATCCTCGGCTGCGTGCGCTTCGCGCCCGCCGCCG
>JAZFUU010000209.1:0-3646 GCA_036447375.1 Myxococcota bacterium | reverse complement strand
GGCTCGTCGAGGATGTAGATCACTCCGGTGAGTTCAGATCCGACCTGACTCGCCAGCCGGATGCGTTGGGCTTCGCCACCCGAAAGGCTGGGGCCCGCGCGGTCCAGCGAAAGGTATCCGAGCCCGACGGAGCCGAGAAAGTCGAGACGACCTCGAATTTCCTTCAGGACCTCGGCGGCGATCTGTCGAGCGGATCCCGTCAGTTTCAGCTCATCGAAAAATCGGCGCGTTTCATCCACGGTCAGGGCCGAGACCTCGACGATACTGCGGGGATGACCCCCTTCCCCCAGCCGCACCGCGGCGCTCTCGGGCCGAAGCCGCCGCCCCCCGCAGGTCGAGCAGACGGCATCGCCGAAGAACTGCCCCAACCATCGCTTCGCACGTTCCGAGCTCGTCTGCTTGAATCGCCGCATGAGGCGCGGGATGACGCCCTCCCATTCGAGGTCGAAGGTTCCCCGTCCCGTTTTTCCCGCCCACTTGACCTTGAATCGACGCTCACCCGAGCCGTAGAGCAGGACGTCTCGCTGACGCCGCGGAAGCTTTCGCCACGGGCGATCCATGTCGACTCCGAGCTGGGCGCAGATCTGGCCGCGGAAACCGTGAGCCCAGCCCGTTTTCTCTGAGGCACCGGGCCCCCAGGGTTGGATCGCGCCCTGATCGAGGGATAGGGCCTCGTTCGGGACCACCCGCTCGGGGTCGATCTCGACCCGGGTGCCCAATCCATTGCAGTCGACGCACATGCCCTGAGGGCTGTTGAAGGAGAAACTCTGGGGGGTGAGTTCGGGGAAGGAAAGGCCGCAGTGGTCGCACGCCATCTTTTCCGAGAACACCCGGTCCGAAGTTCTCGGCGTCGCGACGATCAACTGACCCTGCCCGACTTTCAACGCCGACTCCACCGATTCCGTGACGCGGCTGCGAGCCCCCTTGCCGACTACGAGGCGGTCGATGACCGCTTCCACGGTGTGTTTGCGCCGCTTGTCCAGGGCTTCCAGGTCTTCGGTCGAAACGATCTCACCATCCACGCGCAGCCGGATGTAGCCGGCGCGCAGAGATTCGGCGATGAGTTCGCGATGTTCACCCTTCCGGTTCACCAAGAGCGGCGCCAGAATCACGAGCCGTGTTCCTGTCCGAGCGGTCAGCAGCTCGCGGGCGATCTGCTGAGCGGTCTGGCTCTTCACGGTCCGGCCGCAGCGGTAGCAGTGCTGGGTGCCGACCCGGGCATAGAGAACCCTCAGGTAGTCGGAGATCTCGGTGATGGTGCCGACTGTCGAGCGGGGATTCGAACCGGTGGTCTTTTGTTCGATGGAGATGGTGGGAGAGAGACCCCGGATCGTGTCGTACCGGGGTTTTTCCATCTGGCCGAGGAATTGTCGCGCGTAGGCCGACAGCGATTCGACGTAGCGACGCTGGCCTTCGGCGTAGAGTGTGTCGAAGGCCAACGATGACTTTCCCGAACCCGAGACGCCGGTGAGGACGACGAGTTTCTTCTTGGGAATTCGAACGTCGATCGAGCGGAGATTGTGCTCCCGGGCGCCTCGGATACGAACGTGATCGAGTTCCATTTCCGATGCAGGTCTCTGGATCTATTCCTGCAGAAGGGTCTGGATCTTGATCAGGAGAGACGCCGGAAGGAATGGCTTGTGCAGGAATCCGGCTAGATCGCGGCCGGCGAATTGTTGGCTGAGACTCTCTTCTGAGTAGCCGCTCACCAGCACGATCTTCGCATCGGATCGAATCCGGCGAAGCTGGTCGAAGACCTCCACGCCGCTCGAACCCGGCATGGTCCGATCGAGCAGCACCGCGCCGATTTCGTCGGCGTGGGCTCGGAAGATCGATATCGCCTCGCGCCCGTCTTCGGCGAGCAACACCCGCAGCCCGGCCCGCTCCAGGGTATTCTGGGTCAGGTCGCGCACACCGTCGTCATCGTCCACCACCAGGATGGTGCCGCTGCCTTTCCAGTTTTCGATGTCGCTCGTCGCTGGAAGCGGACGGGGTGCGCTGCGGTGCGAGCGCGGGAGCATGACCCGAAAACGCGTTCCGACACCGGGAACGCTGTCGAGCTCGATGGCTCCGTCGTGTGACCGCACGATGCCCAGCACCGCAGCCAGCCCGAGGCCGCGTCCGGTAAAGCGGGTCGTGTAGAAGGGGTCGAAGATCCTGGCCCGGATTTCCGCATTCATCCCGCAGCCCGTGTCCTCCACCTCGAAATAGGCGTAGGTCCCCTCGTGAAGGTCGTTGCCCGCAATCGCATTCGACAGGGTGGCACGGTCCACCTCGACAACTCCGGTCCGAATCGAGATGCGACCGCTTCCGTCGCCCATCGACTCCGAGGCGTTGGTGATCAGATTCATCACCACCTGGCTCAGCTGGGCCGCGTCGGCTTCGACCGGCAGCACGTCATCGCGGAGTTCGTAGACGACCTCTGCTTTCTGCGAGACCCCGCTCTCCAGGAGTTGGCTCATCTCCCGAACGAGTTTCGAGAGGTCTATCACCTCCATCGAGAGGGATTCCTGCCCGGCGTAGGCGAGCATTTGATTGGTCAGGGCCGCGGCCCGGTGGGCGGCCTTCTGGATCATTCGGATCCGGCTGCGCGCGACGGCATCCCGGGGCAGATCCATGAGAGCGAGCGTCGCGCCTCCCAGAATCGGGGTCAGCAGGTTGTTGAAGTCGTGTGCGATGCCTCCCGCCATGATGCCGAGACTCTCGAGCTTCTGCGCCTGCTGAACCTGCTGCTCGAGCTTCCGCCGTTCGTTCTCTTCCTGCCGTTGCTCGCTGATGTCACGGTACACGGCAATGAAATGCACCTCGCCACTGGCGGTCTCGTAGGGGAAACCCGATCCGTCGAGCCACCGCCAGGATCCGTCCCGATGTCGGACCCGGTAGGGCCTGTTCGTCTGCGGTGCCCTGTCTTCGATGCTTTCCCGAAACACGGAGACGGCGCGCTCGGAATCGTCGGGATGTATCAGGGCGAAGGGCGATGTGCCCACCAGGTCGTCGGGCTCATACCCGAGGACACTCTTGCATGTGGAGCTCATGTAGATGAGCCGACCCTCGGCGTCCATCTCCGAGATCAGGTCCTGGCTGGCCTCGGCGACCGCGCGGTAGCGTTCCTCGCTCTCGCGCAGCTCGTCCTGGGCCTGCACGCGATCGGAAACGTCGCGGGAGATGATCACCACGCGCACGGATCCGTCGCTGCGCCGATAGGTTCGGGCGGTGGTCTCGAACCAGCGCCAGGATGCGTCCCCTCCCCGCATGCGCAGCAGGGCGTGTCCGCGCCCCCCCCCGATCACGTTCTCCCGAAAGCCATCCATGAACCCGGCACGGTCGTCCGGATGAATGTTCTCCATCATTCCGGACTCGCCGATGGAATGGCCGAGTATTTGTTCGGGTGCCCTCCCAAAGAGCCGTTGACTGTTGGGGCTCACGAAGAGAAAGCGGCCCTTGTCGTCGAGCTCGGCGATGAAGTCGAGCGCGTTCTCGGCGATGGCCCGGAAGCGGTCCTCGCTGTCGCGGAGCGCGTCGCCGGCGAGCTTCATGTCGGTGATGTCCCGCGCAAAGGCGACGATTCGCACTTTTCCGTCGCTGCCCCGGTAGGGGCTGCTGGTTCCCTCGAGCCATACCCAGTGTCCCGATTTGTGCTGGGCCC
>JAZFUU010000208.1:0-25712 GCA_036447375.1 Myxococcota bacterium | reverse complement strand
ATGCTCGGAATCGAAGAGGTGGACGGATTGCTGGCTGAATTCCGCGGCCTCTCACTGCCGCCGGCTGCCTGGATCCGACAGCCGGATCCGGAAGCCCTGAAGCGCGTGCCATCTCGAGTGGTGGGGCGGCACACCCTGTTGCCGCTCGCGATCGAGAATCGCACCCTGCATCTGGCCATGGCGGATCCAGACGACCCGAGCGCCATCGATGAGGTCCGGTTCGCCACCGGACTCGGCGTCAAGACCTACCTCCTGTCCGAGTCCCATCTCGCGTTCCTGCGCGAGCGGCATCTGGGAATTCCCCGGGAACGTCGATTCGTACATCTGGTTCCGGAGTGGGCAAAGCCTCGGGGCGGGGCAAAGCCTCGCGGCTCCGGCAAGGGAAACGCCTCGGCCCGCGCGGTGGTGGAGATCGCGGACGAGCGCGAAGCCTTCGATCTGGGGGGGGAGGCGGAGCTGACCGACGCGGCGACGTACGAGCCGATCCCGTTCGACGCGCCTCCGAGCGAGTTGGGTGGGGAGCCGGAGCGGATCGGCGCCGGCACGTCCGAACCGACCCGGCACGACGCGTTTCCGAGCGAGTGGGTTGGCGAGGCCGATCGCCCGCCGGTCTTCTCGAGTGATCCCGGACCCCTGCTCCCCGAAGAAGTCGCCCTGCGCGAATCCGAACTCGGCTCCGCGCCCGACCGGGACGCCATCGCCGATTGTGCGCTCCGGCTCGCCCGGACCCACGCCACCGCGGTGGCACTCTTCGCCGTGCATCGCGGCGTCATTCGCGGATGCGGTGCTCTCGGTGTCGGGTTTCCGCGAACCGACGGCCTCCTGATTCCGATGAGTAGCGACAGCGTCCTGTCCCAGGCCGTTCGCGAGGGCCAGCGATTTCGCGGCGCGTTTCCGTCGGGAGGCGTCGACGAACAGCTCTTTTCCGCTCTCGGTCGCGAAGGAATCAGCGACGCGGTGATTCTTCCCGTTCGCATACGCGGTCGCGTCTTGAACCTTCTCTACGCAGACAACGGCTCTCACCCTCTGGGTGAGAGTTCGGTCGCGGCTCTCGTCGCCCTGAGCGATGCTGTCTCCCGCGCCTACGCCCGTCTGATCCTGCTGCGAAAACGCGAACACTGTTGAATTCCGGACAACACCCGAAGCGGTGTCGGCGCGCCAGCTTCTGATAAGCTGCGCGTCGTGAAAGCCATCGTGATCGACACGCCCGGCGACGAGTCCTGCATGCACATCGGCGATGTTCCGGCGCCCAAACTCGAGTCGGGTTGCCTGAGAATCCGGGTCGTTGCGACGGCGGTGAACCGAGCCGATCTTCTTCAGCGCAGAGGATTCTATCCCCCGCCGCCGGGCGCCTCGGAGATCCTGGGCCTGGAATGTTCCGGCGAGGTGGTGGAGGCGGCGGACGATGTCGACGGGTGGCGGGCCGGCGATCGTGCGATGGCGTTGCTGGCGGGGGGCGGCTACGCCGAAGAGGTAGTGGTTCACGCGGGCTCGGCGTTGAGGGTTCCGGACCGCATCTCGCTCCTGGAGGCCGCGGCGGTGCCCGAGGTCTTCCTGACCGTGTTCCGCAATGTGTTTCAGTTGGGGGCTCTGCGCGAAGGCGGAGCGGTTCTCGTTCACGGGGGCGGCAGTGGCATCGGCACGGCTGCGATCCAGATGCTCAAGGTGGCGGGATCCACCATCGTGGTGACGGCGGGCTCCGAGGAGAAGTGTCTCCGCTGTCGGGAACTGGGCGCGGACGTCGCCGTAAACTACCGAGTCGGTGACTTCGTCGCGGCGGCAAAGGAAGCCACCGGGGGCCGGGGCGTGGATGTCGTCCTCGATTCCATCGGCGCGCCCTACCTGGAACAGAACCTGGCGGCGCTGGCGGTGGGTGGAAGGCTGGTGCTGATCGGGCTCATGGGCGGGGCTCAAGCCGAACTCGCTCTGGGTCCGATTCTGATTCGGCGACTTCAGCTGATCGGCTCGACATTGCGGGCACTGCCCGTCGACGAAAAAGCGTCGATCGCAGAGGCCTTTCAGGGGCGATTCGGCTCCGCTCTCGAGAAGGGCAGCATCCGACCCATCGTCGATCGGGTGATGCCGTTGGAGGAAGTGGCGGAGGCCCACAGGCTGATCGAAGCCAGCGAGCACTTTGGAAAGATCGTGCTCCGGGTGGCGTGATCCGATCGCTTCCGCCTCTCGCCGGGCGTCGCCTTGCCGTCCTGGCTCCGGCCGTGCTCGTGCTCATCGCGACGATGACGGCCTGCGGCGATCGCGATGAGCCGGGGTCGATCGAGGGCGGGCGTCGTCCCCGGGCCCTGGACGCGTCGCGCGCCGCCGCCCAGCGCGCCGCGGCACCGGTGAGATCCAAGCGAATTCTTTTCGGTGATCTTCACGTTCACACCACGTATTCGATCGATGCCCTCGTCTTCTCCCTATCGCTGTTCGGGGGGGAGGGCGCCCATCCCCTTGCGGATGCCTGCGACTTCGCTCGCCACTGTTCGGCCCTCGATTTTTTCTCGATCAACGATCACGCCGAGAGCCTGACTCCGGAACGCTGGGAGCAGACCAAGCAGAGCATTCGGGAGTGCAATGCGCTGGCGGGAGATCCTGAGGATCCAGACCTCGTGGCCTTCGTGGGCTGGGAGTGGACCCAGGCCGCGGGGACGCCCGAAGCTCACTACGGCCACAAGAACGTGATCTTTCCGGGACTCTCGGACGAAGAGCTTCCCGCTCGGCCCATTACCTCCCTGCCGCCGGGCACGATGGGCCGCGCTCGAGCGGCATGGCTGCTACGAGGCCTCCGGGTCATCGAGGCTTTCGGATGGGAGAGCGCCGCCGACTTGCTGTGGCTGGTCCAGCGCATGACCGAGGTCCCCGACTGCCCGCCCGGCGTCGATTCGCGCTGGCTTCCCCCGGACTGTCGCGAGAACGCGTCGACACCGGCGGAGCTCTTCGAAAAGCTCGCCCAGTGGGGCTTCGAGACCCTGGTCATTCCCCACGGCCTGGCCTGGGGCAAGCACGCACCTCCCGGGGCGCGCCTCGACAATCAGCTGTCGCGGGCCCAGCACGTGCCCCAACTGCAGCGTCTGGTCGAGGTGTTCTCGGGCCACGGCAACAGCGAAGAATTCCGAACCTGGGGGGAGCTCGAGGCTACCGCCAACGGCGAACCCGTGTGTCGAGAGCCCACGCCGGACTTTCTACCCTGCTGCTGGCGCGCCGGTGAGATCATGCGCTCGCGTTGCGGCGATCTTCCCGAAGCGGAGTGCAATGCGCGCGTCGAAGAGGCCCGGCGTTTCGCTCTGATGGCGAAGAACTCGCCACACCGGGTCTTTCCGGATACCCGTCCCGAGGATTGGCTCGACTGCGACCAGTGCCGGGACTGCTTTAAACCGGCGATGAATCTGCGGCCGGGCCAGACGGCTCAATACGGCCTCGCCATCTCGAATCTGGAGTCTCCAGATCCACTTCGCTATCGCTGGGGATTCATCGCTTCGAGCGACGATCACCAGGCGCGCCCGGGCACGGGCTACAAACAATTCGCCCGGACGCGGATGACGGATGCGCGGGGTCTCCAGTCGCCGTGGGTCGACCGCCTCGCGCGTGGCTGGATCATCGGCCGCCAGCGAGACGAGCGGCGCGCTCAGGCCGTGCCCGATGAAGTGCGCGGGTTTCGCGGTCTCCTCGACGTGGAGCGAGTCGCCAGCTTCATGTACCCGGGCGGGCTGGTGGCGGTCCACGCCAACGGGGGCAGCCGCCGCGAGGTCTGGGATGGCCTGGCCCGTCGTGAGGTGTACGGGACCAGCGGCCCGCGCATCCTGCTCTGGTTCGATCTGCTCAATGCCACGGGCGCTCCCGCGCCCATGGGCAGTGCCGTCGTTTTGAACGAGACCCCGCGTTTCGAGGTGCGCGCGGTCGGGGATTTCGTCCAGAAACCCGGCTGTCCGACCGAGAGCCGCGGGGCTCTCTCACCCGAACGGCTCGAGCGGTTGTGTGGCGGCGAGTGTTACCACCCGTCCGATGAGCGGCACCCCATCGTTGCCATCGAGGTGATTCGCATCCGACCCCAGATCCGCTCCGGCGAGGACGTGGCGTCTCTCATCCACGATCCCTGGCGGCGCTTTCCGTGCGAACCCTCGGCGGCGGGCTGCGTCGTCCAGTTCGAGGATCCCGACTTCCTCGCCGACCGCCGCGACAGTGTCTACTACGTTCGTGCCCTGCAGGAGGAAACGCCGGCGATCAACGCGGCCAACCTTCGCACCGAGTTCGACGCGGCGGGGCGTGCGTTGCGTACGTCGCCTTGTCACGGGAACCACCGGACTCCAGCCGCAGACGACTGCCTGGCTCCCGTCCGCGAGCGGGCCTGGTCGTCGCCGATCTTTGTCGACCACCCCGTCCGCAGCGCCGGGCCTCGGGGGAGTTTGGATTGAATTCGGCGTCAATCCAGTATGCTCCGCCGGTCGACAAGGAGACCTGCGATGGAGCTGACCTACACCGCTGACGAGGAGGCCTTCCGACTCCGGATTCGGGATTGGATCGCGGAAAATCAGCCCCCACGAGAGGGTCGCCGGAGCACGGACGAGCTTCGCGGCTGGCAGGGTCGCCTGCACGAGGCGGGATTGCTGGGCACGGCGTGGCCCAAGGAGCACGGGGGGGGAGGTCTGAGCGCAATGGAACAGGCCATCCTCAATGAGGAGCTGGCTCGGGCGAACGCGCCCGGCCCTCTGGGCTCCATGGGGATTTCCTGGGTCGGTCCCGCGATCCTGCGGTTTGGCAGCGAGGACCAGAAGCGGCGGTTCATCGCTCCGCTGCTCTCCGGCGACGACGTCTGGGCGACGGGCTATTCCGAGCCCAACGCCGGCAGTGACATGTACAACACCCAGACCCGTGCCGTTCGGGAGGGCGACGAGTACGTGATCAACGGCCAGAAAGTCTGGACGAGCCTGGCGCACGTTTCGAACTGGTACTTCCTGCTGGTGCGGACCTCGAGTGAAGGTCACAAGGTCGCGGGGCTTTCGGTTCTTCTGGTGCCTCTGGACACGCCGGGGATCGAGATTCGGCGAACCCAGATGATCACCGGCGGTGCGGAGTTCAGCGAAGTATTCCTCCAGAACGTTCGTGTCCCGGTCGACTCGCGACTCGGCGAGGAGGGCCAGGGGTACGAGATCGTCTCGAGCGCACTCATCAATGAGAGGTCGGGTATCGCATCGGGTATTCGCTTCGACCGAAGCCTGGCCGAACTGATCGAGACGGCTCGGGCCACCGACTCGGCGTCGGACCCGATATGGCGTCAGCGGGTGGCAGATCTCGCCATCCGGACCAAGATCATGAACGCGATCGGTTTGAGGGTGCTGAGTGATCAGCTCCACGACCGGTTCAATCCGCACACGTCGGCGGCGATGAAGTGCATCGCCACCTCCCTCACCCAGGCCTACTCCGAGGCCGGGGTCGAGATGATGGGGGCATACGGTGTCCTGTACGACGCAAAATCCGACGGGACCGAAGCCGAGACGATGGGGAACTGGTCCCAGCGTTTTCTGATGGACCGCGCGATGACCATCGCCGGGGGCACCAGCGAGATCCAGCGCAACATCGTGGCCGAGCGAATTCTGGGACTGCCTCGCCGATAGCCATGGCCGAAGTCGAGAAAACGCTATCGATCGTGAAACCGGACGCTGTCGCCAAGGGCGCCACGGGCGAGATCCTGCGTCGGTTCGAGGAGGCCGGTCTTCGGATCGTGGCGCTCAAACGGCTGTTTCTCAGTGACGAGCAGGCCCGCGGCTTCTACGCGGTGCATCGGGAGAGACCGTTTTACGGCGATCTCGTGAAGTTCATGACCTCGGGTCCGGTGGTTGCGAGCGTGCTGGAGGGTGCCGGCGCGATCGCCCACAACCGCGAGCTGATGGGGCCGACCGATTCGACCCAGGCGCCGCCGGGAACGATTCGCGGAGATTTTGGGACCGATATCGAACGGAATGCGGTCCATGGCTCGGATGGACCCGAAACCGCGAGGGTCGAAATCGCCTTCTTCTTCAACGCGATGGAGATCCAAGCCGCCGTCGAAGTTCTACCCGATTGATTTCGGACCGGATTCGGTCGAGATCGAAGTCGATCGAGAGGACCCGCGCTCTAAGCGTAGGTCCGGGCCATGAGTAGGATCAGGCCCACGCAGGTCAATACCAGCCACAGACTCGGAGTGCGAAGCGCGCGAGTCACAAGTCTTGCCCCTCTGTCCGAAGGAGGATGAAATCTTCGATTCTCTTTCGAGAGAAACTCCCCAACACTTGAGAGTTAGCACATGCGACGCCCGATTCGGTGATGCAGATCACGGGAATCGCGGATCGCAGCTGAAAAAAGAGGCTCCATGGATCTTCGAGCGCGTTTGGAATCGGACATGAAGGAGGCGATGAGGGCCCGGGATTCCATTCGTCTGGAGACCGTCCGCGGGATCCGGGGAGCCGTTCGAAACAAGGAGATCGAAGTCGGCGGGTTGCTGGACGACGATGGCATTCTGCGCGTGGTTCGCACATTGGCGAAGCAGCGTGCCGACTCCATCGAGCAGTTCCGGAAGGGCGGGCGCGAGGATCTCGCGGCCAAAGAGGGGGCCGAGCGGACGCTTCTCGAGGCCTATCTGCCGGCGGCGCCCGACGCGGCCGAGACCGAGCAGATCGTTCGGGAGGAGATCGCTCGGGTCGAAGCCACGAGCCCCAAGGACATGGGGCGGGTGATGAAGCCGGTTTTGGAGCGTCTCGGGCCCGCCGCCGATGGCAAGCTCGTGAGCCAATGGGTCCGGCGCCTGCTGGCGAGCTCCGACTCCTGAGGTTCTGAAGGCAACAACGTCCCCGCCAGCGCTAACGGCCCTGGAACTTCGGGGTTCGCTTCTCGCGGGCGGCCGAGAGACCCTCGGCGACATCTTTGGTTTCGAAGCAGGCCGCTTGTTGATCGGCCTCGAAGCTGAGCTGATCCTCGAGGCTCGCGTTTTCCGAGCGGGCCAGGGCCTGCTTTACGGCGCGAACGGCCAGCGGGGCGCTGGTCGCGAACTCCCCGGCCAACGCCCGGGCCGTGTCCAGCACAGCTTCCGGAGCGACCGCCCGGTTCACCAGACCGATTCGGGCCGCCTCGTCGCCGAGGAAGATTCGCCCGGCGAAGAGGATCTCGGCGGCCAGTGCGGGGCCCACCAGGCGCGGCAGGGTCCAGGTGGCGCCCATGCCGGGGTGGAGCCCGAGCCGAGTGAAGTTCAGGGCCAGCTTGGCCTTGTTGGAGGCGATCCGGACGTCGCAGGCCAGGGCCACGCACAGCCCGGCGCCGACCGCCGCACCGTTGACCGCGGCGATGGTCGGGCAGGGTAGGTCGCGGACCGACAGGAACAGCTGATAGAACGACCGCATGGTCTCGCGAATGCGGCGGCGGGAGAGGCCCGGGTGCTGGGCTCCTTCCTCCGCCCGGGAACCGATCATCCCCAGATCCCCGCCGGCCGAGAAGGCGCGACCGGCGCCGGTGAGAATGACGGCCCGCAGTTGATCGTCCCGGGCCAGATCGACCACCCGCGCCGCGAACGCCTCGCCCATGGCCTGGGTCATGGCGTTGCGTCGCTCGGGCTGGTTGAAAGTCAGAATCGCCACCCCCTCATCGCGTTCGAGGAGGATCAGAGGGCTCTCGGGCATGGGACCAGCGTGCCGGAGACCCGGCCCGAGAGCAATCCCTGGGTCTGCGGCTCTGGCTCAGTCCGCCGATCGCCTCAGGAACGCCGGCTTTTCGGAGTCCTCTTCTTCGCCCGGGAGGTCGCCGCGCCGAATGAAGGTCGGGACGTCGAGCTCGTCTTCGAAGGGCGACATCCAGTCCGTGGAGCGTGGCGACGCCGAGGCGCTGACCGGGGCCCTCGCGGGCTCGGCTCCGACCGGGGCGAGCTCATTCTCCATCGAGTGCTCGGCGACCGGCCGATCGTCGAGAGGTGCCCGCCGCAGGGGGGTCACGTTGCCGCGACCCGCCGCCGGGAACTCGTCGCCGTGACCGCGCCGAACCCGTTCACCGTCGAGTCCCGTGGCGATCACGGTCACGCGCATCTCCCCTTCGGCCATCGTCTCGTCGATCACCGCCCCGAAAATGATGTTCGCCTCTTCGTGTGCGGCCTCCTGGATCAACGTGGAGGCCTCGTTGACCTCGAACAGAGTCAGGTCCGATCCGCCGGTGATGTTGATCAGCACGCCGCGGGCGCCCTGGATCGAGAGGTCTTCGAGCAGCGGACTCGAGATCGCGGCGCGAGCGGCGTCGATGCCTCGCTCGTCGCCGCGTCCCACGCCGGTTCCCATGATCGCCACACCCATTTCATCCATGATCGTGCGCACGTCGGCAAAGTCGAGGTTGATGAGGCCGTGAATCGTGATCAGGTCCGAAATCCCGCGCACGGCATTGAACAGAACCTCATCGGCCAGCAGGAAGGCGTCGCCCATCGCGGTGCCCTTTCCCGCCAGGGCCAGCAGGCGTTGATTCGGGATCGTGATAACCGTGTCGACCACCCGATGCAGCTCCTCCAGCCCGCGCTCGGCGTGTTTCATCCGGACCTTGCCCTCGAACAGGAACGGCTTGGTCACGACACCGACGGTGAGAGCACCGACCTCCCGTGCCAGCTCCGCGATCACCGGTGCGGCCCCGGTGCCGGTCCCCCCGCCGAGTCCGGCGGTGACGAACACCATGTCGGTGCCGTCCAAGATCTCGAGCAGGCGTTCCCGGGCCTCGAGGGCCGATCCGCGCCCCACCTCCGGGTTGGCACCGCAGCCCAGGCCGGCGGTGAGCTGAGTCCCGATCTGGATCTTGTGGGTGGCCAGGTTGTGGTGCAGCGCCTGGGCATCGGTGTTCGCGGCCACGAACTCCACGCCCTGGAGCCCGGTGCGGATCATGTTGTTCAGAGCGTTGCCGCCACCGCCACCGACGCCGATCACCTTGATCCGCGCCTGCTGGCGGGCGGAACTCTCGAATTCCAACAGATCGGATTGTTCCGAGCTGTCGATCCGCAGCAAATCGGTCGATTCATCTGTGTTGATTTCGCTACGCGTCTTATGACTCACAGCGCTTCCGGACTTCCGGACTCTGCGTGTCCGCTTGGTCATGACTTGCCCCCCCCTCCGCCCCTGTCACGGCGCGGAATGTAACATCAAAACGTTGTTTTGGTCATAACTTGACCCGGTTAGTTGCGAATTTCACCGACACGGTAGAGATCCCATCCGATCCGAAACGTCACTCGAAATCCCCAAAGAACCAGTCGCGCATCCGTTGCTTGACGCGGCCAAAGATCGATCCATCGCGAATCCGGAAGCGCGCATGCTCGTCGGGTCGAGCGGCACCAAAAAGCACCAACCCGACTCCCGTCGTGTACATGGGGCTCCGAACCACGTCCTGGAGCCCGCCGATGTGCGTCGGCGTTCCGAGGCGTACCGGGGTTTCGAAGATCTCCTCGGCGAGATCCAGCAGGCCGTCGAGGGCCGAGCAGCCGCCGGTGAGCACAACCCCGGACGGGATCTTTCCCTCGAGGCCGGCCTCGGCCAGCGCACGCCGTCCCAGGCTCAGGATCTCGTCCACTCGCGGCTCGATGATCTCGCAGAGGATCTTGCGCGACACCTCTCGCGGGCGGCGCCCGCCGACGCTGGGCACGGTGATCACATCGTCGCTACCGAGATAGCGCGAAGCGGCGACGCCGAACCGCTTCTTGATGCGCTCGGCCTCGTCGAAGGGTGTGCGCAGTCCGATGGCGATGTCGTTGGAGATGTGGAACCCGCCCAGCCCCAACACCAGGGTGTGCTGGATCGAGCCCTCGGCAAACACCGCGAGGTCGGTCGTTCCGCCTCCGATATCGATGAGACACACCCCGAGATCGCGTTCGTCATCCGCCAGCGACGCTTCCGCCGAGGCGAGGGGCTCGAGTACGATGTCGATGACGTTCAGTCCGGCCTTGTTCGCACACTTCACGACGTTCTGTGCACTGGTGACCGCTGCGGTGACGATGTGGATCTTCGCCTCGAGGCGAACACCGCTCATGCCCAGGGGTTCGTGGACGCCATCCTGATCGTCGATGATGAATTCCTGGGGAATCACGTGGATGACTTCCCGGTCCATCGGAATCGCCACGGCCTTGGCCGCGTCGATCACCCGCCTTACGTCGCCTTCACCCACTTCACAATCTTTGACCGCAACCACGCCGTGCGAGTTGAAGCTGCGGATGTGACTGCCGGCGATGCCGGCGAAGACCGAAGTGATCTCGCAATCGGCCATCAGCTCGGCTTCCTCGACGGCGTGCTTGATCGAGTTCACAGTGGCGTCGATGTCCACCACCACGCCCTTGCGCAGGCCGCGCGACGGATGGGTTCCGATTCCGACGATGTCGACACCGTTTTCCGTGCGATCTCCGACGATGACGCAGATCTTGGTGGTTCCGATGTCGAGTCCGACGATCAGATCCTTGCCAGGCATTTCTCTCAACCCCCCCGCGCCAAAGGCGCGTCTCCGAAGCCGCCGGGTCATCCGAACGGCCGCGTGTCGGACGACGTCGCGCGTCCGCGCGCCGCCGCCGCTTGGGCCTCTTCTTTCGAAGAGGCGCGTTGTCGCAGGACCACCTGGTCTGCGAAACGAAGATCGACGCTCGCGGCGCTCACGACCTCGGGAAGGCTCGTGGCCAGCAAGCGGGCGAGGGTGGTGAGGCGGTCGTCGAGGTCGTCGCGACCCAGGACGAATCGGACGGGCAGACCGGCGAGCTGCACGGAGAAACCCTCCGGGTCGCCGGGGCCGCTGATCGTCACCTGTGCGGGCACGGCGAGGCCGAAGTGGGGAAGCCGGTGAGCCAGGCTCGCGGCCCCTGCGAACTCGGCGCTGGCTGCGTCGGCGGCCACCGCGAAGTCCGGCACCAGGCGCGGGAGTCCCCCGGTGAAGTTCTTCGGAGCCGGGGCGAAGGGCAACCCGGTGCGATCGACGAAGAAGAGAGAAGAGTCGGGTCCCACCGGGGCCACCGCGACCGGAACCCGTTCGCGAACCTCCACGAGAAGATTCCCCGTGGGTAGCCGCACCGCCCGCGCCGAAGCGATCCAGGCGTGTTTCTCCAGTCGTTCGACCACCGTACGCGAATCGACCTGCTCGGGAAGCGCCCCGCGCGGGACGCCGGTGGCGGTGGCTACCTCGTTGGCGGTGAGACGAACGAGTCCGCGGATGTAGATGGCATCGAGGCTGAGCGCGCCGAGAGCTGCGGGTTCGGCGAGGCCGCCCGCGAACGTGGAAGCCGCCACGAGTGCCGCGGTGAGGCCCACCGAGTGTCTCAGGCGGCGCTTCGCCGGGCCCCGCACTCGGTACCAGTGCGCACGGGCGCGACGCCGGCGCGCCTGGGTCGCTCGTTCGGATCGCGTCAGACCGGCTCGCTGGGATCGCCGGTTTGCAGGGTCCGGCGGGCGTCGCGTTCGTCCCGTCATGTCTTTCGCCCCAGCATCCGCACCTCGGGTACGAGCCGCGCGCCGGTCGCGGTCCAGACCGCGGATCGGGCCTCTTCCATCAGCGCCAGCACGTCGGCGGCGGTCGCGTCTCCCCGGTTCGAGATGAAGTTCGCGTGCAGGGTCGAAATCTGGGCGCCGCCGATCCGCCGACCCTTGAGCCCTGCGGATTCGATCAGCCGGCCGGCGAAGTCCCCCGGCGGATTCCGGAAGACGGATCCGCAGGTGGGAACGTCCAGGGGCTGGCTCTCGGCCCGTTTGTCCAGCAGGCGATTCACTTCGGCGCGGACCTCGTGAGGGCGCGAGATCGCGATTTCAAACAGAGCCGACAAGAGCAGCGATCCGGGTGCCAGACCGCGCAACGCGCGGTAGACGAAACGCAACGCGTGGCGCCCGAGGTGCCGGATACGGCGGCCCGTCGGGCCCATCACCTCCACCTCCCGGACCACGTCCTTCACCTCGCGCCCGGGGATTCCCGCGTTCATCGCGAGCCATCCCCCGACGGTTCCCGGTATTCCGGCTCCGAACTCGAGACCCGCCAGACCGCGCTTGCAGCAGAAGTTGGTGATCTGGGCGTGGGACACGCCGGCCTCGGCCCTCAGGCGGTTCCCCGGCCGCTCCTCGAGTAGCCGGAGCCCGCCCAGTTGGATCACGACGCCCTCGACACCCGAATCGAGGGCGAGGGTGTTGAAGCCCGCTCCCACGACCCAGTGGGGTAGACGATGGGCGCTGCACACGCCGAGCAGACGAGCGATCTGATCGCGACTCGTCGGTGTGGCGAGGGCGTCGGCCGGCCCTCCCACCCGGAGCGATGTGAAACGCGACATCGGAACGTCGAAGCGGATGCGATCTCCGAGCACCTCTTCGAGGCTGTCACGCGCCGCCTTTGCGATCACGGCTTCTCCTCTCGCAGCCGGGCGACCAGCTGCGCCCCGAGGGTGGAAATGGTTCCCGCCCCGAGCGTAATCACGAGGTCGCCGGGTGACGCTTCGTCCGCGAGCCGATCCAGAACCGTATCGAGGTCGGGAACGAAGTGGACGTTTCGGTGGCCATGGGCTCGCACGGCTTCCACGAGGGGGGCGGCCTCGATGCCCGGAAGCTTGTCCTCGCCGGCGGCGAAGATCTCGGTCACGAACACCAGGTCGGCGTCGTTGAAGGCCGTGGTGAACTCGTCCCAGAGGTCGCGAGTGCGCGTGTAGCGGTGCGGCTGGAAGGCGACGACGATGCGCCCGTCGTGCAGGTCGCGGGCCGCCGCCAGCGTGGCCACGATTTCCGCCGGGTGGTGCCCGTAGTCGTCGACGACGCGCACTCCCGAGACTTCGCCCTTCGATTCGAAGCGCCGCTCGATGCCCGGAAAGCTCTCGAGGGCGGCGGCGGTCTGCTCGAAGGGGACGTCGAGCTCGAGGGCCACCGCGATCGTGGCCAGGGCGTTGAGCGCGTTGTGTCGGCCGGGCAGTCCCAGGCGAACGGGACCCAGCGCGACTCCCCGATGGCGCACGGAGAAGCTCGCACCGTTGCCTTCGGACTTCAGATCGGAGGCGACCAGATCGGCCTGGGAGCCGAATCCGTAGCTGACGGTGCGGCGGGTCATCTGGGGAACGATGGCCTGCACGCCCGGGTGGTCGAGGCACAGCACGGCGACGCCCCAGAACGGCACCCGATTCGCGAAGGTCGCGAACGCGGTCTGGAGCGCCTCGAAGGATTCGTAGTAGTCGAGATGTTCCCGGTCGATGTTGGTTATCACGGCGATCACCGGAGCCAGCCGCAGGAAGGAGCCGTCACTCTCGTCGGCTTCGGCGACGAGCACGTCACCTGCGCCGAGGCGTGCCCCGGTGGCTGCGGTTCCGGGGAATCGCACCCGTCCTCCGATCACCGCTGTCGGGTCCAGACCGGCACTGTCGAGAACGTGCGCGATCAATGAGGTCGTGGTGGTCTTGCCGTGGCTACCCGCGATGGCAATGCCGTCCTTCAGACGCATGCATTCGGCGAGCATCTCCGCCCGCGGGATCGCCGGGATCTTGAGGCGCCCGGCTTCGAGCAGCTCTGGATTGTTCGGTCGCACCGCCGACGAATAGACGACCACGTCGGCGGGTCCGACCTGGGCCGCATCGTGACCGATGGCGATTTCGATGCCCAGAGACCGCAAGTGCTCGATGGTGGCTCCCGACTTGAGGTCGGATCCGCTGACGACATAGCCCTGGTTGTGGAGCAGCTCGGCGAGGCCGCACATGCCGATTCCGCCCGCGCCGACGAAGTGGATGCGTTCGATTCGACGGCGCATGGCTACCTCGGCTCCCGCGCTTCGATCAGGGCGACGCATTCGGCAACGATTCGCTCGGCGGCGTCGGGGCGTGCCAGCTTGGCGGCTCGGTCGCTCATCTCGCGGAGGGATTCCGGGGCTGCCATGAGGCTCGCCAGGGTTTCGGCAATGCGTTCTCCGGAGAGCGTGTGCGAATCCAGGACCCGGGCGGCGCCGGCGTCAGCCAGCGCCCCCGCGTTGGCCGTCTGGTGATCGTCGGCGGCATACGGATACGGGACCAGCAGCGCCGGTAGCGCCGCCATCGCCAGCTCCGCCACGGTGAGTGCTCCGGCGCGGCAGATGGCGAGGTCCGCCCATCGATAGCGCCGCGGCATCTCGGGCTCGAACGCGACGACCTCGGCGGTGATTCCGGCGGCGGCGTAGGCTCGGGCGACGCGGTCCCGGTCGGCGGTCCCGGTCTGATGAAAGATTTCCAGCCCGTCGGCGTCGAGGGACGGTGCCGCCGCGATCAACGCCTCGTTGATCTGACGCGCACCCTGGCTGCCCCCAAAAATCATCAGATGGATCGGACGGACCGGGACGCTGCGATTCGAGGTTCCGGAAAACGAGTTGACCAGGGATTCGCGCAACGGAATGCCAGGGATCCGGATCCGATCGTTTCGCGCCGATGTGCCGAAGGCGGCCGCCGTCTGCTCGAACTGCAAGAAGATGCGTCGGGCATGGCGGGCGGCCATTCGATTGGCTCGGCCCGGGATGGCATTCGGCTCGACCAGGGCGAGCGGTACCCGCGCGAGAATCGCCGAGACGACGGCGGGTACCGACGCATAGCCTCCCACGGAGATCACGAAATCGGCCCGAAAGGATCGGATCGCCCGGTGGGCCAGGGCGCACGCATAGAGCATTTCGGGAACCACACGCGCTCGGGACAGCAGCCCGCGGCTCACCAGTTGACGGGCGGGAAGGGCGATCAGCTCGAAGCCCGCTTCGGGCACCCATTGGGTCTCGAGTCCGTGCTCGGATCCCACCAGGATCAGCGCATCACCGCGTGCCGCGATCCGTTCCGCCAGGGCCAGAGCCAAAGTGACGTGTCCCCCGGTTCCGCCGCCCGCCACGACCCAGCGTCGTTTGCGAGTTTCCGTCACGGGGTCGACCGTCCAAGTGCGATGGCGTGGGCGACTCGGTGCCTGCCGGGCCCCGCTTCTCGCGAGGCTGCCCGCAGCAGGATTCCGAGGGCCAGCGCGCAGGTCAGCAGAGAGTTTCCACCCAGGGAGAGAAAGGGCATCGGAAAACCCGTAGTGGGCACCAGCCCCATGACGACGGCGGCGTTCACGAAAGCGGGTACGGCGATGAATGCGGTCATGCCGAACACGCACAGCAGGACGAAAGGGTCGCGGGCGCGGCGAGCGACGCGGGTACCCGCGACCACCAGCGCGCCAAAGGCCCCGAGCACGAGCAACACGCCCAGCAACCCGAGTTCCTCGGCGACTACCGACAGAATGAAATCCGTGTGGGCTTCGGGCAGGAAGAAGAGCTTCTGGCGGCCATCGCCGAGTCCGACACCGAAGGCTCCACCCCGGCCGAAGGCCACGAAGGACTGCACGAGCTGGAAGCCTTCGGATCCGGACTTCTGCCAGGGATCGATGAAGGCCTGGAATCGCAGCAGGGCATACGGATTGGCGCCAGCGAAGACCGCCGTTCCGATCCCCGCCAGCGCGCCCAACCCGGCCAGAAGGCGCAGTGAGGTTCCCGCGGCGAATAGAAGCAACGCGACCAGGGTCACCAGAAGCGCCGCGCTCCCAAAGTCCGGCTGCATCAGCATCAGGGCGATTGGCGCGATGGTCATCGCGAGTACGGTCCAAAGCCGGCGAGGACTGGTCCCGCGAGCACCCTCGACCGCGAGTTGTGAGGCCACCACCAGCACCGTGGTCCACTTGATCAGTTCCGCGGGTTGTAGGCGAAAGGGAAGCCCGGGAAGGGGCAGCCAGCGGCGGGCGCTGTTCACCTCGATGCCGAGCCAGAGGGTTGCCCCAAGCAGCGCGAGGCTCAGCAACCAGAGCGGAAGCGAGAGCTTTCGCCAGACGCTGAGGGGAACGCGCATGGCGACCGCCCCGCACCCGACCGCCAGCCCCACGGTCAGCACATGCTTCACGAACTGCGGCGGAAGCGATTCGGCCATCGCCAGCGGTGCCGTCGCGCTGTAGATCATCACGATCCCCCCCCCGACGAGCAGAGCCGCCGGCGCGAGGATTCCGCTGTCGAATCGGCCGACCGCGGCAGTTTCGGGTCGGGTCGGGCCCCGCGAATGCCGGGAGCCCGCGCGTCGTCGAGCGCGGCCGGGGTGCCGGCGGGGCGAGCTGCGTTGCGTGGCACTGCGACCGGTCACGACGGGTCGGCCTCGTCGCTCAACGCGCATACCGCGGCGCGGAAGCGGTCGCCTCGTTCGGCGAAGTCGCGGAACTGATCCTGACTGGCGCAGGCGGGAGCCAGCAGGACGATGTCGCCGCTGCCGGCGAGGCTGGCCGCGCAGCGGACCGCCTCTTCGATCGACCCCGTGGTGTGGACCTCGACGCGACCTTCGAGAAGTCGTTCGAGAGTCGGGGCCGCCTCCCCGAGCAGAACGGCAGCTCGAATGTGAGTCGCCGCACTGTGGGCGAGCTCGCTCAGATCGAGGCCTTTGTCCCGGCCCCCGGCGATCCAGATCACCGGAGCCCGAAAGCCTCGAAGGGATCGGAGGGCGGCACCGGGGTTGGTCGCCTTGGAGTCGTTGACGAAAAGAACTCCGCGGACCCGGCCGACCTCTTCCGCTCGGTGGGGAAGTCCCGAGAAGGAGTCCAACGCCACGACGGCCTTGGCCGGTTCGGCACCTGTGGCGGCGGTCGCGGCCAAGGCGGCCACGGCGTTCTCCCGGTTGTGGCCGCCAGCCAGGCGCAGGCCGTCCAGGGAAAGTCGCACCGGCGGCGCCTCGCTCAGTCGCAACACCACGCTTCCGGCGTCGAACCAGACTCCGCGTTCCAGGGGCCCGGCGGTGCGGAAGGGAAGGACGCGGGCGCGAGTTTCGCCGGCGAGTTCACGCACCCAGGGGTCGTCGAAGTTCAAAACTGCGACGTCGTCGGGCTGCTGGCGAGCCAGGATCCGGGCCTTTGCGCGACCGTAGGCCGCGAGGTCGCCGTGTCGATCCAGGTGGTCCGGCGACAGGTTCAGGACCACTGCGACGCGGGGTCGGAACGAGTCCGTCGATTCCAGCTGGAACGACGACACCTCGAGGACGGCCCAGTCGATGGCCTCACCCACCAGGCCGAGGGCGGGCGCGCCCAGGTTCCCGGCAGCGCGCGCGCGCACGCCGGCCGCGCGCAGCATCGCCTCCACCATCGAGGTGGTTGTCGACTTTCCGTTGGTTCCGGTGATCGCCAGAATCGGCACCGAGAGCGCCCGATACGTCAGTTCGAGATCGCCCCAGGCTCGGCGGGCTCGATCTGCGTAGCGCTCGCGGGGGACGCCTGGGCTCGGAACAACCAGGTCGAACTCCGCAGGGTCCGGGAACGCAGTGCCGATCACCCGCTCGATCTGGGGGTCGAGCCCGGTCAGATCACCGAGGGACTCCGCGGGACGCTCGTCCGCGGCAACGACCCGGGCGCCCTGGGCCGCGCAGAAATTCGCTGCGCTGCGTCCGGAAACGCCCAGGCCGAGCACGAGCACGCGTTGGCTCTCGAGGTCTCGCATCAACGCAGCTTCAACGACGAAAGGGCGACGAGACCGAGGATCGCGGACACGATCCAGAACCGGATCACGATCTTGGGCTCGGCCCAACCCAGTTTCTCGAAATGGTGGTGAATGGGTGCCATTCGGAAGACCCGTTTTCCGGTCAGTCGGAAGCCGACTACCTGAATGATCACCGAGAGCGTCTCGATCACGAAAATTCCACCGACGACGGCCAGGAGAATTTCCTGGTGAATCAACACGGCGATCGTCCCGAGGGCTCCACCCAGGGAGAGGGAGCCCACGTCGCCCATGAATAGTTGTGCGGGCGCGGCGTTGAACCACAGGAAGCCCAATCCGCCGCCGATCAGGGCGCCGCAGAAGATCGCGAGGCTGCCGCTACCTGCGACGTGGGTGATCGCGAGATAGTCGGCAATCCCCGCGTGCCCGGCGGCGTAGGAGAGAATCAGGAAGGTCCCGGCGGTCACCATCACCGGTCCGATCGCGAGTCCATCGAGTCCATCGGTGAGGTTCACACCGTTGCTCGTCCCGACGATGACCAGGGTGGCCAGCGGCACGTAGAACCAACCCAGGACCGGCGTGAAATTCTTGAAGAAGGGGACCGAAAGCTGTGCGTCGAAACCAGGATCGTTGTAGATGGCCAACGCGACCACGAGGGCGAAGGCCGTCTGCCAGAAGATCTTGACCCGCGCCCGGAGCCCCGCATGGTGCCCCTTCGTGACCTTCAGGTAGTCGTCGATGAAGCCCAGCAGGCCGTAGCTGATCGTGATGCCGAGCACCGTCCATACGAAGCGGCTGTCGAGGTTCGACCACAGCAACACCGACACCACCAGGGAGAGGAGTATCAAGAGGCCGCCCATCGTCGGTGTTCCCGCCTTCTCGGCGTGGTCGGGGCCGATCTCTCGAATCGGCTGGCCGACCCGCAGACGACCCAGCGCACGGATCAGGGGCGGACCCACAATGAAGGCGATGAAGAGCGCGGTCAGCGTGGCGGCTCCCGTGCGGAAAGTGATGTAGCGGAAGACGTTGAAGCCGCTGACGTCCGAGGCGAGTGGGAAGAGCAGGTGGTAGAGCACTAGGATTTACCTCGCGTGGCGAGAGATTCGACGACTCGTTCCATCTGTGCGGCCCGCGAGCCCTTGACCAGGATCCAGTCACCCGGCTGCAGAGCCGAACTCACCTCGGCGGCGAGGTCGGCGTGGCGCGAGCACACGGTCACGCGCTCGGGCGGCATTCCGGCCTTCAGCGCGGCCTCCGCCGCGGCCTCGGCGCCTCCGCTCATCGCGAACAG
Source organism: Myxococcota bacterium (assembly GCA_036447375.1). Classification (GTDB taxonomy): domain Bacteria; phylum Myxococcota_A; class UBA9160; order UBA9160; family SMWR01; genus JACZXC01. The sequence goes on along the minus strand of JAZFUU010000208.1, from coordinate 6,994 downwards.
GAACTCGAGCCCGAGTTCGACGACGCGGGTTCCGATGGCGGCGTGGGCCGAGGCCGAGGTCTCGCCCAGTTCACCCATCTCGCCGATCACGACGAGGCCGCGCTGACGGCCCTTGCCCTGGGCCAGGCTCTGAAGTGCCGCCGCTACGGACTCCGGGTTGGCGTTGTAGGTGTCGTCGATCAGCACGACCCGATCCGGCAGGTCTCTTCGCTGGAGGCGGCCGCCGACCGGCCGAAACGTCGAAAGTCCCCGAGTCACGTCGTCGAGGGAGGCGCCGGCGGCCAGTGCCGCGGCGGCCGCCGCCAGGGCGTTTGCGATCGCGGTTTCGCCCAGGGCGCGAAGCTCCACTGCCACCCGTCCTTCGGGTGCGCAGAGTTCGAATTCGTATCCCTGTCCCGTCCGCGACGTCACCTTGTCGGCGCGGACATCGGCCTCTCGCCCGCGTCCGAAACTCACCACCCGGGCGGCGCTGCGCGGGGCCTGGGCCATGACCTGGGGATCGTCGGCGTTGACGACGGCCGTTCCCTCGGCGGGCAGGCGCGCCAGGAGGTCTCCCTTTTCCCGGGCGATCTCGTCGCGCGTACCCAGATGCTCGATGTGAGCGCTGCCCACGTTCGTGATCACCCCGATCGTCGGCTGGGCGATCTCCGAGAGAGCGGCGATCTCACCCCGATGATTCATTCCGATCTCCACGACGATGCGCCGGTCCGACGCCTCACGGCGCAGCAACGTGAGAGGAAGGCCAAATTGGTTGTTCAGATTCCCCTCGTTCTTGAGACAGGGGCCGGAAATCGAGAGGATCGCGGCACACATCTCCTTGGTGGTCGTCTTGCCGTTGCTGCCCGTGATGGCCACCAACGGGCCTCCGAAGTCCGCGCGATGCCGCGACGCCAGCTGACCCAGCGCGCGGGTCGTGTCGTCGACCTCGACGATGGGAAATTCCGAAGTGACCTCGACCGGCAACTGCCGTCCCCGTTCGATGACGAAGCCGCGGGCACCCGAGGTGGTGGCCGCCCCGAGAAAATGGTGGGCGTCGTGGGACGGTCCGACGATCGCGATGAAGAGATCCCCCGCTTTTAGCTGGCGCGAATCGATGCCGGTGCCGGTGAAGCGCGCCTCTTCGGGACCCTGCCGCAGGAATCCGTCGGTCCAGGCGGCCACGTCACTGGCCCGGAAGGGAATGCTCACGCGGAGTCTCCTTCGTTCAGGGCTCGCTGCGCTTCGTCCCGGTCGCTGAACGGGAGCTTCTGGCGGCCGACGATCTGATAGTCCTCGTGCCCCTTGCCGGCGATCACGACGATGTCGCCGGCGCGGGCGATGCCAATCGCCGCGCGGATCGCCTCGCGCCGATCCTCGGCCACGGCGTAGCAGCCCGTCGCAGAATCGAGGGCGTCCGGCTCGATGCGCTGCAGCTTCGCCAGCCCGATCTCCACGTCGTCCAGGATTGCCCTCGGATCTTCGGAGCGTGGATTGTCGCTGGTGACGACGATGCGATCACTCCAACGTGCGACGGCCTGGGCCATGAGCGGACGCTTGGCCCGATCGCGGTCGCCCCCGCAGCCGAATACAGTAATCAGTCGGTCCTGAGCGAGGGGGCGCAGGCTGCGGAGCAGCTTGTCGACGGCGTCGGGTGTGTGGGCATAGTCGACGAGGACGGTGGGCGAGTTCGCCCCGCCCGACGGGACCCGTTCAACGCGGCCGGGAACCTGCGGACAGCGCTCGATTCCGGCGATGATCATCGCGGGCTCGACTTCTAGCGCCAGCGCAATGCCGCAAGCCACCAGCATGTTCTCCACGTTGAAATCACCGACCAGCGGCAGGTCGATCGAGAGCTCAGCTTTCGGGGTGCGTACCTGCGCCCGGGTTCCATCGAGTCGCACCTGCGCGGATACGAGCTGGACGTCGGCGCCGCGCGAAGCCTCTCGTGACACCCCTACGATCCGGGCTTCGCTGCGCTTGGCGGCCCACAGAAAGTCCTCGCTGGCCGGATCGTCGAGGTTCACGACCGCCACGCCTTTCACCTCGAGATAGCGCTCGAAAAGAAGGGCCTTGGCTTCTAGGTAGGAGCGCATGGTTCCGTGGAAATCCAGGTGGTCCTGGGTCAGGTTCGTGAAAGCCCCGATCGCGAAGCGACAGCCCTCCACCCGACCGAGCTGGAGCCCGTGGGACGAAACCTCCATGACCACCGCCTCGACGTCCCGGGTGCGCATGGCCCGGAGGGTGCGCTGCAAGTCGGAGCTCTCCGGGGTCGTGTTGACCGAGCGTTCGTGGCGGCCCGAGTCTCGGATTTCGACCGTGCCAATGAGACCCGTGGGGCGACCGGCCTGCTTCAGAACGGATTCGACGAGATAGGTCACGCTGGTCTTGCCGTTGGTCCCGGTAACGCCGATCAGAGTGAGTTCCGAGGCGGGGTCTCCGTAGAACCGGGTCGCGATGGGCGCCAACGCGCGGCGGCTGTCGCTCACGACGACGGCGGGTCGCCCGCGCAAGTCGATGCCCGACGGAATTTCGTCGACGATGACCGCCGCGGCGCCCAGATCGATCGCCTGCTCGAGGTAGTCGTGGCCATCGACCTCGACGCCCTTGAGAGCGAAGAAGAGATCACCCGCCGAGACACTTCGCGAGTCGTAGCCGAGGCCGCGGATCACCGGGTCGTCGTCTCCCGGATTCTCGACGCGCAGCGGCCCCTGCTCCTCGGGTAGAGCCGACAGCAGTTCGGACAATCGCATCACCCATTGCCCTCGTGATGCGGATCGCCTTCACGATGCAGATCGCCCTGACGATGCAGATCACGGCTGGCAACGCGCTCGGGTTGGGTGACGATTCCCAGCCGGGAGAGTTGGGCCGCGGCCACCTCTGCGAACAACGGTGCCGCCGCCGAGCCTCCGGTATGAGTCGGCGGTCGCGGCTCGTCGAGCCCGGCCAGGATGACGAGCTTCGGATTGTCGGCGGGAACGATGCCGATGAACCAGGCCCGGAATCGATCGTGGGAATAGCGGTGCGTGGCCGGGTCGAGCTTCTGCGCCGTGCCCGTCTTTCCAGCGACGCGCACGCCTCGCAAGGTCGCGGCCTGTCCGGTTCCGCCGGGCCCCACGGCTTCCTCGAGCATGGCCATCACCGATGCCGCCGTTTTGGGTTGGAGCACTCGGCGCACGGTCTCCCGGTGGACGGGCTGCCAGCTTCGACCTGCGGCGCGCCGCGCCGAGACGAGGCGCGGTCGAACCCACTCGCCTCGATTCGCAAACACCGCCGTGGCGGCGACGAGCTGGATCGGCGTCACGCTCACGCCCTGGCCGAAGGCGATGGTGGCGTGGTCGATGGGCCGCCATTCTCGCCAGGGTCTCAACACGCCCGCCGATTCCCCGGGAAAGCGACTCTGCGTCGGTTCTCCGAAACCGAAGCGCTTCAACATGGCATGGTGCGCTCGCCGGCCCAGGGCATTCGCGATCTTGGCGGCACCGATGTTGCTGGAGACCCTCAGGATGTCGATCGCCGTGAGGGACCCGTAGGGTTTTCGATCCCGGATGGTTCGACCCCGGATCCGGAAGGCTCCGTTCTCGCAGTCGAATCGCGCGTCGGGGGTGATGGTTCCGCTCTCCAGGGCCGCGGCGATCAAGAACGCCTTGAGGGTGGAACCGGGTTCCGAGGCGTCCAGAAACGCTCGCGATCGGGTGCTGGCGTAGTCGACGTGCCGAAACCGGTTGGGGTCGAAGCCCGGAAGCTCCGCAAGGGCCAGGATGTCGCCCGAATACGGGTCCATGGAGATAACGAAGCCGCCGATGGCTCCCGTTCTGGCAGCCGCTTCGCGCAGGCTGGCCTCGGCATCGGCCTGGAGCGCCGCATCGATGGTCAGGGCGACATCTCCACCCGCCGTGCTCCACGGGGTCGTGTCCGCCGAGATCAACAGATCGCGATGGGCGTCGCGCTCCGCGCGAACGCGGCGGACGCTGCCGCGCAGCCACGCGTCTTCCTGCTGTTCGATTCCCCGCACGCCGACGGCGTCGATGTTGGCAAAGCCCAGAATCTGGGCGGCGAGTTCCTTGTGCGGATAGACCCGACGGGGCTCGTAGAGCACACCGATTCCCCGAAGATCGAGGGCGGATACGCGCTCGGCCTGGCTCGCAGAGATCCAGCGCGAGAGAAATTGAAAGGAGCTGCGCTTTCGCAGGCGTGCCTCGAGGTCGGAGGCATCCCGCGCAAGAATCGGAGCCAGCAGCTTGGCGGCGCGCGGGATGTCTTCGATCTGGGACGAATCGGCGAAAATCGAGGGGGCGCGCACCGAGATCGCGAACTCGGCTCCGTTCCGGTCGACGATGGTTCCGCGTTCTGGCGGGAGGGTGAGCCATCGCCGAGTCTGGGCCTCGCCCCGCTGAGCACCGCGATCGTCGATGACGGTCAGATGGATGGCGCGACCGGCGAGTCCGACCAGGGCCAGCAGCATCATCGCCCTCGATACCGCGACACGTCGAGCGGCGGCGGAGAGATCGGGGGACTTCAATGCGTACCCGTCCAGCGGGAATCGGAACGCAGGTCGATGACGCGTTCGGGTCTCCGGAGCCCTCTCTCGATCGCCAGTTGGGTCAGGCGAGTCGGGTTGCGCAGGCGGCGGACCTGCGCGGTGAGTCTGCGTTGCTCCTCGACCAGCGCCTGCTCGGTTTCGAGGGCTTCGCCGAGGCCGTAGCGCATGCGCAGGATGTCGATACGCAGAGCTGTCACGGAAAGGGCCACCAGGATCCCGGCGAGGGCGATCCAGAGCGGATGCGACTCCCGGCGCCGCAGCCACGGAACGCGAGCCAGATCCCTTTCGATCCAGCCCAACGCCTCGGGGGGCTTGCCCATCAGACCGCCTCGACCACACGCTCGGCTCCGCGCAGGCGTGCCGAGCGTGAACGGGGATTTTCGCGGACCTCTTCAGGTGTCGGAACGACCGGGCGGCGAGTGAGTCCGCGCAGGCGGACCGAGCTGCCGCAGATGCAGATCGGGGTTCGCGGCGGGCAATCACAACCGCGCACGGCGTCGCGAATGCGGTTCTTGACGATCCGATCCTCGGCGGAGTGATAGGCCAGAACCGCCAGTCTTCCGCCGGCTCGGAGGGCGTCGATGGCGGCCTCGAGACCCGCGTCGAGGGCGCCCAGTTCGTCGTTGACTGCGATTCGTAGCGCCTGGAACACGCGGGTCGCGGGGTGGTGACGGCGACCGCCTCCGACTCGGGCCGCATCGATCACCTCGAGGAGGTCGCGTGCGGTTCGCAGGGGAGCGCGGCGCCGTGCTTCGCCGATGGCGCGTGCCAATCGGCGTGCGCCTCTCAGGTCGCCGAACTCGCGAAAGATGCGCGCGAGGGCGTCGACGGATTCGGAGTGCAGGAGGTCCGCCGCAGTGGTCGCACCCTGCTGATCCATGCGCATGTCGAGGGGTGTGCGGTCGGCGGAGTTCTCGGCGAAGCGGAACCCCCGTTCCGGTTCGTCGAGCTGATGGGAAGAAACACCGAGGTCGAGTAGAACGGCGTCGACCCCGGTGACCCCGACGTCCGCCAGGATCCGACCCAGATCGCGGAACGACGCATGAATCAGCTGGACCCGTTCGCCGAAGGGCCGGAGTCGCTGCCCGGCAGCTTCGAGAGCGGAGGCATCCAGGTCGAGGGCGATCAGCCGCCCATCCGGCGCGGTCTCCTCGAGGATCGCCGCCGCGTGCTCGCCTCCCCCCACGGTTCCGTCGACGACCAGCGAATGGGGTCCGAGTGCCAGAAGGGCAAGAGACTCATTCAGAAGCACGGGACGGTGAGAGAATTTCGGGGCCATTCGAACGGGTCGTCTCCGGCGTCGCCCACTCGTCTCTGGACCGCCGAGGGGCGGGGCTGCCAGGGTGCCCCGGAGCGCCTGGATTCGTGGGAACGGTTCGTCCCCCCCAGTAACTCCCCATCCCCACGACTCAACGCCCCGGGGACACCCTAGCCTTAACTGCGAGGGAGCTAAGCTCCTCCGCTCCTCCCACCCCCAAACATCGTGCGTTCCAGGTCCGCCACCCGCGCCGAGAGTTCGTCGTGGTTGGACCTGATGAAATCCAGGTCGGCGTCGTAAGACGCCTTGTTCCAGAGCTCCAGCCATCGGTTGGCGCTGGTCAAAACCACTTCCCGCTCGAGATGGGCCCATTCGCGCAGGTGCGGCGGAATCAGGATCCGGCCCTGCTTGTCCAAGGGACATGGCGTCGCGCCGGACATCTTGAAGCGCACGTAGCGCTGCATGTCCGCATCCGCGGCCGGCAGCTGCGCGAAGACCTCTTCCCGTTCCAGCCAGGACGGGTAGGGGTAGAGCTCCAGGCATTCCTTTCCATTGGTCAGGATCGGCGGCTCCTGGCTCGCGTTTTCGAGTTGCGATCGAAATTCCACGGGTATACTCACTCGGCCCTTGGAGTCCAGAGTATGGATCGATCGACCCCGGAAGGTAGCCATTGGTGGGAGCGCACTCCCTGAGCTTTGATTCGATTCCAGCACGCTGCCCCACGTTTCCCCACTGACGCCTACTATTATCCACTTCCCTCCAATACACAAGTAAAAAGAAGTAGAAAGGCCTGAAATATCCAGGTTTTTTGGCGCGAGTTGCGAACCACAAGATCTCGCGATTGATGCCCGATTCCACCACAAGATGGTGAGGTTTGTGGGAAATCGATGATGGATTCGGGTGGGCTAGGGAGCCCCGAGTTCGGGGATATTCGTGCCGTGGATGTCCACGACGCCCCGCACGACCCGTTCGAGCGGGCTGCCCGCGGTCAGGGACTCGAGTGGGGGAAGGTGGGGCTCCGGGTCTACGAGGGCATCGAGCACGGATCCTGTTCCCTCGCGCAAGCCGGAGTCGACGTAGCCGCCTTCGAGCACGAAAGCCAGGCGTCCCTGGCACACGTCCTCGGCCAGGGCCCGAACCAGGGCCGTCATGGCCCGGAAGCCCTCACCGCTCACCTCCATCGCGCCGATCGGATCATCTCGGTGGGCGTCGAATCC
>JAZFUU010000207.1:0-13512 GCA_036447375.1 Myxococcota bacterium | reverse complement strand
GACCTATGCGGTCTGGTGGATCCGCCAGGCCCTGGTGCGTGCGATTCAGAATCATTCGCGAACGATCCGCCTGCCTTCCCACGTTCACGACCGGCTCCAGCGGAGCCAGCGGGTTCGGGCAGAGCTCACGGGGAAGCTCGGGCGCGATCCCTCGCCCGCCGAGCTGGCCCCCGAACTCGGAACCGACGCCTCAGCCCTCGAGGCTCTCGACCTGCTTTCGCGCGAGGCCATCTCGCTGGAATCGTCGGTCGCGGGCACCGAGAAGCGACTCGAAGACTTCGTCGCGGATCCGACATCGGCGGCTCCGGACCACGGGCTCGACGGGGAACGCATGCGATCGGGTGTCGGATACCTGATCGGCGTGCTCACAGCCCGGGAGCAGCTCATCCTGCGACTGCGCTACGGGCTCGGCAGCGAAGAAGAGCACACCCTCGAGCAGATCGGCCAATACCTCGGGCTCTCCCGGGAACGCGTGCGGCAGCTCGAGGCGCGGGCCCTCAAGAGGCTGCGCGAAACGGCCCCTGCACAGAACCTGCAGCCGATCCTCGAACCCTGATCTTCCGGTTCGTCTTAGCCATCAGCGAACGGTCTACCGCTTACGCGCCGGTGCGCGCCCAGAGCCAGATGAGGAAGAGGGCGCCGACGCTCCAGGTGTAGTACGCGAAGCGGTAGAAATGCCGGCTGCGCAGCAGCCGAAGAAACACCCAGATCGCCGCGAGCCCCGATGCCATCGCAGCGAGGCCCGCCAGGGCGAGCGGAGCCACTTGTTCGGGTGCCAGGCTCCAGACCGCCGAGAACTTCTGGACGGCCGCCGCGGACACCACGACGACACTCATCATGAACGAGAACTCGGCGGCAGCCGCCGGAGCGACCCCCAGGGCAAGCGCCGTGGCCACCGTGGAACCGCTCCGGGAGATGCCCGGGAGCATCGCCACCGCCTGGGCGCAACCGATCCAGAGGGCCGCCATCCAACCGGGCTCTTGGCTCCGTCCGGAATCCAGGGTTCGCCGAGTCGTCCACAGAACGGCACCGGTGACCATCAGACCCACACCGGTCACCCAGGCGACGTCGAATTGCGCCTCCAGCCAGCGGCCGAGTGTCAAATAGGCGAATCCAGCGGGTAACGTCGCGAGCCCGAGCTTGGCGACGTAGCGAAGGGCCTGCGGCCGCAGCGCCAGCGAATCCAGGACCAGCGTCGCCACCCGCCGCCGGTAGAAGATCAATACCGACACCAGCGTCGCAACGTGAACCGCGACTTCGAAGAGCAGGCCTTCCTGTCCCGCGTCGAGAAGTTCCTGGAAGATCACCAGATGCCCGGAACTCGAGACCGGGAGAAATTCGGTGAGACCCTGGATCAGCCCCAGAACGAGAGCGTCGCCTTGATTCAAGAGCCCGCCGGGGCCAGTCCAGCGCGCTGCCGGACCCAGGTTCGAAACCGATCGATGACGATGTAGGTGGCGGGAACGAGGAAGAAGCTGAGCGCCGTCGAAAACAACATGCCACCCACCACGGCGATGCCCATGGGCGCACGCGCGTCACCCCCCGCGCCCCGACCCAGCGCGATGGGCAGGATCCCCATCATCGTCGCCAGCGCCGTCATCAGGATCGGGCGAAATCGCGTGAGCGAGGCCTGTTGTGCTGCCTCCACCAGGCCCATACCCCGTCCCCGGAGTTGGTTGGCGAACTCCACGATGAGAATCGAGTTCTTCGTCACCAGCCCCACCAGCATCACCAATCCGATCTTACTGAAGAGATTGAGGGTCCCGGGCAGAGCGACGACGCCCGCCTTGTTCAGTCGGTCGACAAAGAGCAGCGTCACCAGCGCCCCGGTAAACGAAAATGCGACTGCGATCAGGATCGTGATCGGATCCACAAAGCTCTCGAACTGCGCCGCGAGTACCAGGAAGACCACGAGAATAGCCAGGCCGTAGGCGAAGGCCAGAGCGTTTCCCGACTCCAGAAATTTTTCCGCTTCGCCCGTGAACCGCACTCGATAGCCCTCGGGAAGCACTCGCTTCGCGATGGCCGAAGCCGCAGCGATGCCGTCGCCCTGGGACAGATCGTCGGTCAGATTGGCCGAGATCGTCACCGAACGCCGTCGATTGAAGTGGGGGATCTCTCGCGGCGCAATCGTCTCGCGGGTCTCGACGACCGACGCGAGAGGAATCAGCTGAGCGCTGTTTCCGCGAACGGAGAGTTCCAGGATGTCCCGGGGATCGTTCCGCTCCTCTCTTCCCAGTTGGACGATCACGTTGTAGGTCTCGCCACCCAGCTTGAAGGTCGAGAGATCGAGGCCCCCCAGCAGGACCTGAAGCGTACTGGCGATGGCCCGGGCCGAGACCCCCAGATCACTCGCCCGATTGCGATCGATGACCACCTCGAGCTGGGGCTTGTTCAGGTACAGGTTCGTCTGCACATACTTGAATCCGCCGTACGCCTCGAGTTCCTCCTCGATCTGCTCTGCGTAGTTCGCCAATGCGTTCAGATCGTCGCCTTCCACGACGAACGAGACCGGCGATGCCAGGAAACCCGTGAAGGCCGAGGGCGTACTCGTGAAGGCCTTGATGCCGGGGATCCTTTCGAGGATGGGAGCTACGTCGTCCGCCACCTGATCCTGACTGCGCTCGCGCTGATCGGGATCCGAGAGACCGCTGATCACGAGACCTTGGTTCACGAGTCCCGGAGTTCCCAGACCCAGGGCGATCACCGAAAAAACGCGCTTGACCTCGGGTTGTTCCATCACGATCTGCTCGGCCTGTTGCTGGTACCGCTCCATGTATTCGATCGTGGCGCCCTCGGGGGCCTTGGTCCACACGAAGAAGACACTCCGGTCGGACTTCGGAATCAATTCCTGATCGATCAGCGGAAGCAGCGCCAGGCCCAACGCGAGCCATGCCGCGCCCGCGACCACGGCGATTCCGGGCCTTCGCAACACGATTCCGAGCAGCCAGCCGTAGGCGGAAGCCATCTTCTCGAAGAACCGGCCGAAGATCGCCTTCAGGCCCGTCTCCTTCGGGCGATCCCGCAGCACCAGAGCACAGAGAGCCGGCGAGAGGGTGATCGCGACGAAGCCCGAAATAAGAAGCGCCGCCGCAACCGTCACCGCGAACTCGCGAAACAGGCGACCGGTCGTATCCGTCAAGAACGTCAGGGGAAGAAACACGGCCACCGCGGACAGCGTCGCGGCAACCACCGCGAAGGAGATCTCCTGCATTCCGCGCCGCGCGGCTTCCAGATGCGGCGTGCCCGACTCGATCCAGCGCGAAATGTTCTCGAGCACCACGATCGCGTCGTCGACGACCAATCCGATCGCGAGAGTGATCCCCATCAGGGTGAGCGTATTGAGGGTAAAGCCGAGGAAGTAGAGGACCGCGAAGGTGCCGAGAATCGACACCGGAATCGCCACCGCGGGGATCAGCGTCGCCCGGAAGGAACGCAAAAATACGTAGATCACGAGGATGACCAGGACCACGGCTTCGAAGATCGTGCGAGTCACGTCGCGAATGGATTGGCGAATGTAGCGAGACGAGTCCCAGGCCACGACCAGCTCCACCCCGGGTGGAAGCTCCGGAATCAGATCTTTGACCTCGCGGCGGATTCCATCGGCGACATCGATACTGTTGGCGCGCGACTGCTTCACCACCCCGAGCCCGATGCCCGGCTTCCCGTTGAATCGCACCAACTTGCGCGCGCTCTCGGGACCCACCTCGACGCGGGCGACATCTCGGATGCGAACGGGCCGCCCGTTCACATTCTTGATGATCAGCGCCTCGAACTCTTCGGGGCTTTTGAGCTCACCGAGACTGCGGACGGTGAACTCCGCCTCCTCTGATTCCAGGCGCCCCGATGGAATGTCGACGTTCTCCCGCCGGAGGGCATCGGCGAGGTCGGCGACGGTGAGCGATTGCGCCCCCAGACGCCGGTTGTCGACCCAGATGCGCATCGAGTAGCGCCGCTCGCCCGCGATGATCACGCTGGCGACGCCGGGGAGTTTGGTGAGGCGATCCACGATCTGCTGCTCGGCGATCGAGGTGAGCTGAATCTGGTCGTAGTGGTCTCCGGAGAGCGCCATCCAGAAAACCGGCCGCGCATCCGAGTCGCGTTTTGCGACGACTGGGTCTTCGACCTCCTCGGGCAGGGCCTTGCGCGCCCGCGAAACGCGATCGCGAACGTCGTTGGCGGCGGCCTCCAGATCGCGGCCCAGGTGGAATTCGACCGAGATCATCGAGACCTGTTCGCGGCTGATCGAGGTGACGTGCTTCACCCCCTCGATACCGTTCACCTGGTCTTCGAGGGGATCCGTGACCGAGGTCTCGACGACCTCCGGAGCCGCTCCGGGAAACACGGTCGTGATGGACACCACCGGTGGATCGACGTTGGGGAGATAGCGATTCTGCAGCCGGGTGACACTGATCAGTCCAAAGAGCAGGATCACCAGCGACATGACCGTGGCCAGGACCGGACGGTCGATGCAGATCTGGGAGATCCTCAAGTGCCTTCCCCGGGCCCCACCTCAGAAGACGCCTCACGGCGCGCTTGCCCCGATTGCACCCCGGAGCCGGGCGCCGAGGCGGATTGAATCCTCTTGCCCTCGGATATTTTGTGAGTACCCGCTGTCACCACCGTGTCGCCCGGTCGCAGGCCCATCGTCACCTCGACGCGTCCGTTCTTGCGCAGGCCGATCTGGATGGGAACCCGCTCGACGGTTTCGTCCGCTCGGACCCGCCAGACAAACGCACCCTGGCGATCGAACTCCACCGCGATCTCGGGCACCAGCAGACTGTTCTCGCGGCGGGCAATCTCGACGTCGACATTCGCGAACAGACCCGGACGCAGGCGCAGGTCCGCGTTCGGCACCCAGGCCTTGAGGAGGAGCCGGCGTGAGGCCGCATCGAGAGTCGGAGACACGAAGAACACCGTCCCGGGAAAGCGTTCGCCCGGGTAGGGGAGCACCCGGATCTCGACGGGGACTCCGGTCTTCGCGAAGGCGACGCCCTGCTCGCTGACGGCAAAGCTGACCTGCAACCGTTCCAGGGCGTCGATCCGCACCAACGGCGTCTCATCGTTGACGCGATCGCCCGGGTCGACATATCTCACGCCCACCGCGCCGTCGAAGGGCGCCCGGATCTTGGTGCGATTCAGCTCGAGTCGTGCCAGATCGACCCGTGCCCTGGCGACCTCGAGCTCCGCCGCCGCACGATCTCTCTGGGCCAATGAGGTGGCAGCGCGGGTCACCAGCTGGGTCGCGCGTTCGTAGACGTCGTCGGCCAGGGCCCGGTTGGCGAGGGCCTCCCACAGACGGGCCTTTTGCTCTTCGCGTCGTAGCCGGAACAGAATGGTGCCCTGCTGGACCGTCTGCCCCTCTTCGAATTCGACGAACTCGATGACGCCGCTGGTCTCGGGCTTGAGGATCACCGAATGCTCGGCGTCGAGCTGCCCACTCAGGGTGACGACGTCGCGCAGGAGCTGGGGCTCGATACGCAGGGTTTCGACGATGGCGGGCTTGGGGCGGTGGTCGGACACGGCCTCGGCGCCGTCGGGCCCGCAAGCCGTCGAAAGCGCCACCAGAGCCGCCAGGGTGGCTCCCCAGGCCAGGGCGGGGCCCACCGGGAGACGTATCCAGCGTCGGGAACCGGAGTCGAGAAAAACGGGCGATCTACGGACTGTGGCGAAAGCGCCCATTCGACCGATCGTATCGAATGGTCGATGTTCCAGGTAGCGGCTCCCTGTCGGGATTATCGACGGTGTCATCGGTTCAACGCGAACGACCGGTACGACCGGCAAGACGGACGCAACCGGCAGCACCAACGCAACCGGCAGGACGTGCGCGACGAGAACGGCGGGTCCCAGCGAGGCTCCGACGGCAGAGGGGCCGCCAGGGACCGCAGAATGTGATAGAAAACCGTGCGAATTCGTCGGGGCCTACCCAGCGGTCCCGTTCCGGGAGACCCGCGCAACCGTGATTCTCGCCGCGCTCGACCTTGAGGGGGTGCTCATCCCCGAGATCTGGATTGAGGTTGCCGAGCAGACCGGCATCGACGAGTTGCGTCGCACGACGCGGGACGAGCCCGATTACGACGTGCTGATGAAGCAGCGCCTCGAAGTGCTCGCCGATCGCGGACTCAGGCTCCCAGATGTCCAGGCCGTGATCGCTTCCATGCAGCCGCTTCCCGGCGCCCCGGCTTTCCTCGATTGGCTGCGTGAACATTTTCAGGTTCTGATCCTATCGGACACGTTCTATCCGTTCGCCGAGCCCCTCATGCGGCAGCTCGGCTTTCCCACACTTTTCTGCCACGATCTCGACGTGGATGATGCCGGGCGTATCGTCGACTACCGCATCCGGCTGAAGGACCAGAAGCGGCGGGCGGTGATTGCGTTCCGCGACCTGAATTTCCGGATCGTGGCGGCGGGCGACTCCTACAACGACACCAACATGCTCGCCGAAGCCGATGCGGGAATTCTCTTCCGGCCGCCCGACAATGTGATCGAGGAGTTCCCCCAATTTCCCGTGACCCGGAACTACGACGAACTCCGCGCCGCATTCGTGGATGCGCGAGAACGCTGCCGATGAGCGGTTCTTCTCGAGCCCTCACCGCGAAGCTGGCCGCCTTGGTGTCTGTCTCCGTCGCACTCTGCGCCTGCGGAGAGGCCGGCGAGCCCGTCGCGAATCCGCCGGCGACACCGGGGGAAAACCGCGAGGCCCCGCAAGCAGAGGCCGCCGCCGGACCCGCGCCCTCGCCGCCCCCCGCAGCCCAAGCCACGGCGGCAGCCCCGGGCGCCGGGGACTACGGGAACTACTGTGCCTCCTGCCACGGAGCCCACGGCGACGGCGACGGGCCGCTGGCCAGCGCCCTCGACCCTCAACCCGCGAAGCACAGCGACGGCGACGCCATGGGGGCGCTCTCGGACGAGTACTTGTTCCGGGTCATCCGCGAAGGCGGAGCCGCCGTCGGAAAGTCGCCGCTGATGGCGCCCTGGAAGGGCACCCTCTCGGACTCGCAGATCCGAGACCTCGTCGCGTTCATCCGGACCCTTTCGAAGCCGACGAACTAGCCGGCTTCGCGTTTCGCGTCGGCCTTGAACATGCGGTGCCGCCATTGAACGGGGACGTTGTCCCGCTTTTGCCTGTGCGAGGCGAGCCGCAGGCGCGCCGTGCGGGTCCAAGGCCGAAGGCCGCGGAAGTAGATCGGACGGGCCCGCCGATCACCCGCTGCTTTTTCCTGTGCAAGGCGAGCCGCAGGCTCGCCGTGCGGGCAGGCGGGCTCTGCCCGCCGATAACCCGCTGAACTAGCCGGCTTCGCGTTTCGCGTCGACCTTGAACATGCGATGCCCACCGGGCTGGTAGGTCACGAGCAACGCTCGACGCGGCGCGTCCGACTCATTCGGCTCGGAACCATGAACCGTATGTGGGCTGAAGAAGAGGAGACTTCCGGCGCGCATCTCCGCCGGCACCTGCTGAGACAGATCGACATGGCGCGGATCCGTGAACAGCGGGCCGAGCCGCCCCTCCCCTTCCCGCCCGGGCAACAGACCGCGCCGGTGACTGCCGCGAATGACGCGGAGGCACCCGTTTTTCTCGGATGCGTCATCGAGGGCCAGCATCACGTTGGGCAGCCGATCGACATGGTCGCAGCAGTGATTCCAGTACGGGGAGTCCTGGTGCCAGCGAAAGCGTGAACCCTCCCGGGGCCGCTTCAGGTTCAGCTTGTCGGTGAAGAGAGAGATCCGCTGGGAACCCACCAGACCGCGCATTGGCTCCACCAGGCGCAGATCGTCGATGAGGCGGTCGAAGCGGGAGTCAAAGTGGTGAAACGGCTCCAACACCCGAATCGTCTGAGACCGGTCGGAGTGTTCGAACTGGACCGTGGTTCCCGTGGCCTCGCAGTAGCGATTTCCGTCGATCTCGTAGGCATCGCCATCGGGAACGGCCGCACTCGCCCGGGCCACGGTGCGCTCGACCGCCGCGCCCAGCGAAAGGATCTCTTCGGCGCGAAAGACGCCCAGACGCAGAAAGAAACCGTCCTCGGCGTAGGCGCGCCGCTCTTCGGCGCTCAGATTCCAGTCGCCACGCGTCATTCGCCCCTCGATTCAACGAGCCCGCGAGTGTCCGATCTCCGGAGCTTTTACGCAAGTTTGACACGTTATCCGGGGCGCTTTCCCGAAATGGATACTAGGGTCGGCAACACCTCGCAGGGAACAAAGGAGTTTTCGATGCAGCTGACAGCTGGCTCTGCCGCGGAATCGACCGAAACCCCCTCCTCCCGGACCGAGGGTTGGTGGGCCGCCCATCAGTGGCTTCCGCGCAGCCTCTATTGGGGCCTTCACGCGTCCTGCCTGCTGGCCCTCTGGGTCGGGGTTTCGGCGGGAGACCTGACACTGCTGGCGGTCACCCTCTCGGTGCGCCTTCTCGGAATCACCGGCGGCTATCACCGCTACTTCTCGCACCGCGCCTTCAAGACAAGCCGCCCGTTTCAGTTTGTCCTGGCCCTGGTGGGATCCACGGCGATCCAGAAGGGACCGCTCTGGTGGAGCGGCCACCACCGCAATCATCACCGCTTCTCGGACCAACCGGGAAAGGACGTCCACACCCCCAAGGACGGCTTCTACTACGCGCACCAGGGCTGGATCTTCGACCGCCGCTGGGAGTCCACTCCGATCAACCAGATCCGCGACTTCGCCCAATACCCGGAACTGTGTTGGCTGAACCGCTGGCACATCGTTCCCGTCGTGGTCCTCGCGCTGCTCTGCTCCCTGTTGGGCGGCCTCTCCGGATTCGTCTGGGGCTTCGCGATCTCGACGGTGGCGCTCTGGCACCTCACCTACTCCATCAATTCACTGACCCACGTCTGGGGAACGCGCCGCTACGACACGAACGACACCAGCCGAAACAACGCGCTGCTGGGCCTGCTCACCTTCGGAGAGGGATGGCACAACAACCATCACCACTTCTCCAACTCGGGTCGCCAGGGCTTCTTCTGGTGGGAGATCGACGTCACCTACTACGTCTTGCGCGGCCTGGCCGCGGTGGGCTTGATCTGGGACATCCGCGAGCCGCCGGAAGAAGTCATCCGCGCCACATCGAAATCGTCGTTGCCCCGCGCCGCGTAGCGTCGGCGCTATGGCCTGGCTCAGGCCAGCGAGCGGATCAGGAACCAGTAGAGACCCGCAGCCAGGATCGGGGTGGAGCCCAGCTGCACCAGTCGGCGATACCGCACCGCGCCGGCCCGCTGCGAGATGCGCAGCAGCGGCCAGACCAGCGCGACCAGGGCGAGCTGGCCCATTTCGACTCCCAGGTTGAATCCGAGGAGTGCAGGGGCCAGGTGTCCCGGCGGAAGTCCGATCTCGGTCAACAGGCCGGCAAACCCAAACCCGTGGATCAGCCCAAATACGAAAGCGACGAACCAACGCAGCCGTGCCGGCCGATCGACCCGCGGCAAGAGACCCAGGTAGCAGAGCACGAACAGGCCCAGACCCAGGAGCGCCAGAACCGGCACCGCGAAGGCACCTACGACAGCAGCCAAAGTAACCGCGGCGACACCCACTCCGGTGCCGATGAGAATCCGGCGCCGCGTGGTCGATTCCACGGTCAGCACGAAGTTCTCGATCGCGACCACGGCGATGGAAAAACCGATCAGCGCCTCGATGGCGGCGGATCGCGGCTCGACCCATCCCAGCACGCCCAGCGCGAGGGTCACGCTGTGGGCGACGGTGAAGCCGGTTACGATCGTCGCCATCTCCGCCAACGAGACCCCGACCAGAAGCAACGCCAGCAGAAACAGCAGGTGGTCCACGCCGGTGGCGATGTGCTCGATGCCCAGGCCGACGTACTCGCGAAAGCTCGCGCTGCTGTTGCCGACATCCTCGCCGGGCTCCGGAAGAACGAAACTCGCGTTGTCGAGGGCGAAGATGCGTTCGATCACCCTGTCGCCGGCCATCGCGGCCCGGGCCAGGTGGAAGTGGCTCGGAACCACCTCGACAAAAGGGTCGATATTCAAGACCAGCGGGCCCGCGGCGACACAGCGGACGCTCCAGCGACGCGCCAGGTGGGAAGGATCCAGAGAAGGCGCCGCGATCACCGGTCCGAACCGCGCGCAACGCGAGCCACCGCCAAACAGGGCGACGTGTTCAGTGAGATAATCGTTCACCGCGATGGCGGCGGACGGTCGGATTCGGATCTCGTCCGCGGTGAGCCCCTGGGTCTCGGCGACCGCACGCTGCAGGTCGCTCACCAACACACGCACCCGAATGTGAGCTTCCGGATGGAGACCGGGTTCGATCCGCCACACGGAGCTGGAGGTCGAGCGGCCGTGGGCTGCGGCAGCCTGCGTCAGGCCGGCCAGGGTGAGCACGATCGCGATCCAACACACCCCCGCGATCATCCAGAAACGCCGAAGTTTCACTCAGGAGTCCCGATCGGCATCGAGAATCCGAACCTCCGCCGCCTCGCGCAACCCGGCCAGGTAGTCGCGAAGGCCGTCATCGCCCCGGCGCCTCAAGTACTCGGCGCGAACCTGCTCGAGAATCGTGTCGAATTCTGCGATCTCACCGGGATCGCGATCCCGGAGACGCAGGACGAAGTAGCCGGGACTCGCGCGGATGGGATCGCTGACCTCTCCGACCGCGAGCCGGCTCGCGACCTGGGCCACGCTGGGCCCGAGATACTGCCGAACGGTCTCGATCGAGAGAGGTCCCCCGGGAAGCCTCGCCACCGGCAGATCTGCGAGGGCCGCGCGAACCTCGTCCACCAGATCCCCGTCCCGGAGCCGCCGTGCGATCTCCGTCGCCGTGCGCTGGGCCTGGGCGTCGGAGCGCACTTCGGTGCTCACGAAGATCGCATCCAACGAGATCCGGCCAGGCCGTTTGAATAGCCCGGTGTTCTCGTCGAAAAAGTCGCGCAGCCGCTCCCGATCGGGCTCGACGGCCTCGGCGTCGGCGGTCACCGACGCGATCAGCGCGGCGACGATGGCGCGCCGAGCGGTGGGCTCGAAGCGGTGCAGCTCGAGTTCTACGCCCCGCTGTAGCAGCAACTCTTCGTCCACCATCCGCTCGAGTAACCGGCTCCGGGTCTCTGCATCGAGGGTCAGGCTCTTGCGCTCCTCGGCCACGGCCACCACGAGACGCGCAAACATCTCGCGAGACACCGGCTGCCCGTTCACGACGGCGACGGCTCCCTCGGGCGCCGCGGCGGGCGTGGTGCTGGAACCCACGATGCCGACCGCCGCCAGCGCGATACCGACGCCCGCGCCAATCGCCAGCAATCGGCGGGCCATTCGGTCCGGATCCGTCGCGGTCGCCATCGACCTCTCCCATCTGCTCTCGAGGACCGCCGGTATACTAGGCTTCCCCGATTCGCGTCCAAGCTGCGCCCGCGACGGGTTCCATCGAACGCGATCGAACGGGAGGGGCGGACGCTGCCACCGACTTTGGGGGAACGGAATCCGCGATGTACGCCCACCAACTGCACGGGCGGGAGCAGCACCTGCTGGGGGGGCACATGGCCCTCTCCCAGGGCTCCGCGGCGATCGTCCTATCGATTGGCGGTGCGAAGAAGGCGCTGGGCTCCTCCAGCCCCAATGAGGACTCGGTGGGATTCGCCGAGGGCGAAGGGGGAACCCTGCTGGTGGTGGCCGACGGGCACTGGGGCCGTGATGCCGCCGAAGTCGTCGTCGAGCGGATTCTCGCGCGCCGCGCCGCAGACTGGACCGCGAAGACGGCGGACGGGCTCAGCGCGGACTGGCCCTCGGTCGCCGTCGAGGCCCTTCTCGACGCCCACACCGCCATCGTGGAACACGTGGCGCGCGGAGGCCCAGCGGATGCGCGAACGACCCTGGCCCTGGCTCTCCTGCGGCCGGAAGAGGATCTGCTCGCCTACGCCGGTGCCGCCGATAGCAGTGTCTTCCGAATCGGCGCGACCGAGGCGGTCGAGCTCGCTCCGGGTCCCCGGGAAGCGACGATCTTCCTCGGCGCACCGGGAACGCCCGAGGACGCTTTGCGGGAGAGCTTCGTCGTCGGAAGCGAGCGCCTGACCGGGGTCCGCGCCGTGGTCGTCGTCAGCGATGGCTTCACCGAGACCGGCATCGGAGTCGAGTCCCCAACCTCGCCGTTGCTGGAGATCGCCGACCGGGTCCAACAACTGGATTCCGAGATTCGCTCTCTCGAACTCGCGCGGTCGATCGTCAACGACGCGTTGGGGGCCCATCGTCGACATCGGGGCGGCGACAACGTGGCGAGTGCCGCGGTCTGGGTCACGTCCAAATCCTGAGTGAAGCGACGACCCCTGAGCGAAGCGACGACCCGACCGGCTCCCCGATGCTCCCGCTCTCAGAAGCGATACTGAAATCCAAGCACGAGGCTCAGGTAGTCGAGTCCGTCGACGGCCCCGAGCGCCAGCACATAGCTCAGCGTCGCCCCGAATGACACGTTCGGAGAGTCGTAGAAGTCGACGCCGCCCCCGAACCGGATCGCGGAGCCGACTTCGCTGTCATCGATGCCCGATCCCTCTGCCTTGAACCGCAGAAATCCCAGACCTACGAGCGCAAAGGGCTGAACCGGACCCGTCATCAGATAGCCCTTCAGATTCCCGGTGAAGGTCAATGCGTACGAATCGATTCTGGACCCCATGAAGGAAGTGTTGAAGCGATCCAGGTACTCGAGCTGCACTTCCGCAGCGAGGTAGGGAGACAGTCGATATCCGGCCCAGCCCTCGAGACCGAGTGCGTTGTCGAAGTTCGAAAATCCACCCGTATCCTCGAACTGCTCCCAGCCGAACCCCATGCCCAGACCCAGGTAGGGTCCCGAGCGACCGTAGTCGTCCTCCTGCGCCTGGGAACTCGCAGAAATTCCAATCCCCACAATGAGCGTCAATCCAAGACAGAGACCTCTGGCAGACATCCTCTTCTCCTCATGTAGAACCCGCTCTTCACAGCATTCGCCTACCACGCGACGAACAAGCCGAGCAACCCGACGGTCGGACCTTCGGTTGCGCCGCGCCCATTCTCGCCGAATCGGCCGCACGGGGTCAATCCGCCCAGAGCCAGAGTCCCTCGACGCCCCCGGGCGCCTCCCGGACCGTGCGCCATGCCGCATCGCGGCCGATCTTGCGGTTTTCTAGTCGGCGGAGCCGGAGCCGGAGCGGGAGCGGGGTGGAAACGGGCTGGAGAAGATCAGCGCCGCCACCATTTTTCCGCGCTCGCCGCCTCTCCACACCAGCAGCCCCAAGGCGATCAGGAGATACACGCCGGTGTAGAAGTATCGAACCTCGGTGCTCGTAAAAGCGAACTGACCGAGGAAGAGCGCGGCGAGCCCCAGAGCCTGGACCCGACTGAAGCGCAGGTCGATGATGAGCACGGCGGCCATGAGCGATTGGGCCGAGGTGAGAAGCAGCTCCTCCACCTGGCGCTCGTCGAGGGGTAGGCCACTCCAGGATCCGGAGGAAAGGGAAAAGGCGATGGGAATCGCGCCCACCAGGAGCGTCCACTGGTTCACCTTCGAAGAGATGAGAGCGCCGATACC
>JAZFUU010000206.1:0-15000 GCA_036447375.1 Myxococcota bacterium | reverse complement strand
GAGATTGCTGGTGACGATCACGTCGTAGTCGCGCGGCCGGCGCAACAGCAGCATCGCCATCGAATCCACGAGTTGATGGCTCAGTTCGACCTCCGGATAATCCTTCGCCACCTCCTCGACCACCGAGACCCACAACTGCGATACCTCGAGCACGTTGGCCTTGTGCACGTGGCACAGCTCTCGTCGGCGAAGTCCGGCGGCCTCGAACGCCACCCGCGCGATCCGCGCGATCTCGACCTCGTCATACACCATCGTGTTTCGCGCCTCACGACGCCCGTCGACCAGGGCCACTCCTCGAGGCTCGCCGAAATAGAGGCCGCCGGTGAGCTCGCGGACGACCAGCAGATCGATGCCCTCGACCACCTCGGGTCGCAGGCTCGAGGCCTCGATCAGCGCGGGAAAGACCTGGGCGGGGCGCAGATTCGCGAACAGCCCCAGCTCCTTGCGAATACGAAGCAGACCCTTCTCCGGGCGTCGGTCCACGGGCAGATGGTCCCAACGAGGCCCCCCCACGGCTCCCAGCAAGATCGCCCGACAGCTGCGGGCGCGGTCGACCACCTCGTCGGGCAGGGGATCGCCGCATGCGTCGATGGCGGACCCGCCGATCTCTCCCTCATCGAAGGCCAGATCGAGACCGAAGCGGCCCGCGGCGGCCTCCAGCACCCGGCGCGCCTCGGCGGTGACCTCGGGACCGATCCCGTCGCCGGGAAGAAGCAAAATGCGGTGCATGTTCGACCTAGCCCCGATCCGAATTTTCCAGAAGGCCCCTTCGCCGCGACGGGAGCCCCCGGGCGCGATTGCGCATCGGAGTCATACGCCCTTGGGCTCGGCGACGCCACGGCGGAGCTTGTGCCAGGCGAGCTTGTTTAGCGCGTGCACGTAGGCTTTCGCACTGGCGACGATGATGTCCGGATCCGCGCCGTGCCCGATCACCCGGCGACCGTCCTCGCTTACCGTGACCGACACCTCGCCCTGGGCATCCAGTCCACCGGTGATGGCGGTGACGTGAAAACGCAGCAGATCGCTCTTGGTGTCCGTGAGTTCGGCGACGACTTTGAACACGGCATCGACGGGGCCGACCCCGAGCGCCGAGCCCTTCATCGCCTGCCCGTCGACGAGGAGCTCCACCGTGGCCGAGGGCTGCGCGAAGGTGCCCGAGAGCACCGAGACTTCCCGAACCGCGAAGCGTTCGTCTCTGGCGATCGCCGAGTCGGACACGATGGCCTCGATATCTTCATTGAAGATGGTCTTCTTCTTGTCCGCCAGATCCTTGAAGCGCACGAAGGCCGACTGGAACTCTTCGTTTTCCAGTTCGAATCCCAGCTCCAACAGTCGCTCGCGGAACGCGTGGCGTCCGGAGTGCTTGCCCATCACGAGCTCGTTGGAGGGCCGGCCGATCGACTGAGGAGTCATGATCTCGTAGGTGATGGGCGCCTTGAGCACGCCGTCCTGGTGGATTCCCGCCTCGTGGGCGAAGGCGTTGTCGCCGACGATCGCCTTGTTGGGCTGCACCGGGATGCCGATGATCGAAGACAGCATGCGGCTGGCGGGATAGATTTCGGTGGTGCGAATGCGGGTGTCGATTCCGGCAAAGGAGTCGCGGCGCGTCTTGATCGCCATCACGACCTCTTCCATCGAGGTGTTCCCGGCGCGTTCGCCGATGCCGTTCAAGGTGCACTCGACCTGGCGGGCGCCGGCGCGGACCGCAGCCAGGCTATTCGCCACCGCGAGCCCCAGATCGTTGTGGCAGTGGATGGCGAAAACCACCTTCTCGGCGGCGGGGACCCGGTCCCTCAGAAACCCGATCAGCTCGGCGAACTCCTCGGGCTGGGTGTATCCGACGGTGTCGGGGACGTTGAGGGTCGCCGCGCCGGCCTCGATCGCCACGCTGAATACCTCGACCAGGAAGTCCGCATCGGAGCGCGTGGCGTCCTCCGCCGAAAACTCCACGTCGTCGCAATAGCCCCGGGCCTGACGAACCGCGCGGTCCACTTCTGCCAGCACCTGCTCGCGACTCATGCGCAGCTTGTGCTCCATATGGATATCGCTGGTCGCGATGAAGGTGTGGATGCGCGGCTTTGCCGCCCTCTCGAGAGCGCGGGCCGCTCGCTCGATATCCTCGGAACCGGTGCGGGCCAGACCGCAGATCGCGCTCTCCCGGACGGCCTCGGCCACTGCGCACACGGACTCGAAGTCTCCCTCGCTGGCGATGGGAAAGCCGGCCTCGATCACGTCGACACCCAGGCGTTCGAGCTGGCGCGCGAGGGTGAGCTTCTCGACCCGATTCATGCTGCAGCCCGGCGACTGCTCGCCGTCGCGCAGTGTCGTATCGAAGATCCGAATCATGTCGATCTCACTCATGAAATCACCCTGTCGGGCTCCCGCTCGGCGGCAGCCGGGGAATCGATCGCGGAAATCTCTTCGAGGGGTCGCTTGGTGCGCCAGCGCCAGATCCACTCCACCGGACCCGAGATCGTATACACCAGGCCAACAGCGAAGAGGCTCACGTCCCACTGGATGCCGACCAGAACGAGGGTGACGACTACCAGGACCAGCGTTCCGTAGGAGTGTCGGAAGTCGATCTCCTTGAAGCTTCGATACGGAATCGGACTCACCATCAACAGCGCCAACAGCGCTACGCCCGCCGCCAGCACGGACTCCGGGATATTCCAGATCACACCGTTCTCGCGAAGGAACGATCCGCAGAGCTGGGTGGTCGCTACCACCCCGGCGGCGGCGGGACTCGGCAGCCCCTCGAAGCGCCCACGGAAGCGCCCCGCCGAGACGTTGAAGCGCGCGAGGCGCAGCGCGGCGCAGACCGTGAAGAGAAACGCCATGATCCAACCGGGTCGGCCGAGCGCCTGCAAATTGCCCGCACTGAACGCCAGGATCGACGGGGCGACGGCAAACGAAACCGTGTCGGCGATCGAGTCGTACTCGACGCCAAAGCGGGACGTCGACTTGGCGAGGCGCGCGACGCGCCCGTCGAGGGCGTCACAGACCATGGCGAGGATGATTCCCACCGCCGCGAGATCCGGACGCGTGGGCGCCTGAACGATCGCCCAAAATCCAAAGAAGATCCCGGCCGTGGTGATCAGGTGCGGCAGCAAGTACAGGCCGCGTCGGGGCCCTCGCGCCCGCCGCCGCTCGCTAACGACTTCCGAATCGATCATGCTCCGCCTTTCCCCTGCTCGGTCGCCCGCTCCGGAAGTCGGGCGAGTACGCTGCTGCCCCCGCGCACGCGGTCTCCCCGGACGACCCGCGAGACACTTCCCTGGGGCAGGACCACGTCGGTACGCGAGCCAAAGCGAATCAGGCCGTAGCGCGATCCGCGCGCCACCCACTCGCCGACCTTCGGGTGGCACACGATACGCCGCGCGATCAGGCCGGTGATCTGGACCACCTGAATGCGCTCGCCGGCGCCCGTCTCGAGAGTCAAGACGCAGCGAACGTTGTCGCGTTCGGCCCGCCGGTCGAAGGCGGCCCGGTACCGTTCACCCCCGCGCTCGATCGCCACCACGCGCCCGGCCACGGGGCTGCGGTTCACGTGTACATTGAACACCGACAGGAAGATCCCGATTCGCAGCGCTTTGCCGCCGTCGGGGCGCTCGATCTCTCCGACCTCGATGACGCGCCCATCCGCTGGCGCCACCGCAATGCGCTCGTCCCCCGGGATCTCACGCATCGGGTTGCGAAAGAAAGCAGCCACGAAGACCGTGGCGCCCATCAGCACGAAGCCAATCACCGGCGCTCCCAGGATCCCGGCCAGGCCCGCCAACACCAGCGGCACCACGCCGAGCACGAGCGCGTCGCGAACGACGGGCTCGGTGGGCCGCTCTGCGAAGAGGGGCGCGCTGGGAGCCGCTTCGCCCACGTCAGTTCTTGGCGCGGTCCACCAGACGCTTTTCCTTCAGCCACGGCATCAGGCCGCGCAGTCTGGCTCCGACATCCTCCATCGGGTGGGCACGTGCGCGCTTGCGCAGCGCCTGGAAGGAAATCGCACCGGCCTTGTTCTCCAGCACCCAGTCCCGCGCGAAATCGCCCGACTGGATTTCGGTCAGGATCTCACGCATTCGCTGCTTGACCGACTCGTCGATGACCCGGGGGCCGCGGGTGAGGTCTCCGTACTCGGCGGTGTTCGAGACCGAGTAGCGCATGTTCGCGATGCCCCCTTCGTAGATGAGATCCACGATCAGCTTCACTTCGTGGATCGTCTCGAAATACGCCATTTCAGGGGCGTACCCCGCATCGATCAGGATGTCGTAGGCCGCGGTCATGAGCGCTGTGAGGCCTCCGCACAACACCACCTGCTCCCCGAACAGGTCCGTTTCGGTCTCCTCGCGGAACGTGGTCTCGATGATTCCCGCGCGGCCGGCCCCAATTCCCTTGGCATAGGCGAGCGCCATCTGCAGCGTGTCGCCGGACGGATCCGCAGCCACCGCCACCAGGGACGGCACACCCCGGCCCTCTTCGTAGTGCTGGCGCACGGTGTGACCCGGGCCTTTCGGCGCCACCATGAACACGTTCACTCCCGGGTCGGGATGGATCGCGCCGAAATGGATATTGAAGCCGTGGGCGACGGCCAGATAGTTTCCGGACTGGAGATTCGGTGCGATCTGATCGCGGTAGATGTCCGCGGCGGTCTCGTCGGGAAGCGTGAGCATCACGACATCGCCCTGATCTGCCGCCTCTTCCGGCGTCAGTACGCGCAGACCCGCCTCTTCGGCTTTTGCCCAGGTGGGCGACTCCTTGCGCAGCCCAACCACCACCGAGACCCCCGAGCTGTTGAGATTCAGCGCATGGGCGTGGCCCTGGCTGCCGTAGCCGATGACCGCGACCGTCTTGCCCTCGAGGCGCCCGAGGTCGGCATCCTTGTCGTAATAGACGTTCAGTTCCATTGCCGGTCCGGCTCCCTGTGCAGATCCCGCCGTTGTGTCGGGTGGCTCTGGAGTATGGCGAATTTCCTGCGGAATTTCGCCTGGGATGGGCGACGGAATCTCAGGCAAGGCCGGATGCAGGGCCCTCGAATCGCTCCCCGGTGCGCTTGACTTCGGCCTCGGCACGGCGGAGATAACGGGGAACCAGCTCGGCGGCGTCGACACCCCTACCCGCCGCCAACAGCGCCGCGCCCAGGACCGCCACATGTCGGGCCCTCGCGTCGCTGGCGGGAGGCGGCTGTACCCTCACTCCCGACCCCAAACGCTCGCGCAGCCATTCGCCGCAGACGAGGACCCCCTCCCCCACCAGCACGCACGCCGGGGGAAGCTTCCGCACCAGATCCTCCCGGGAGTAGACGCCCTCGGCCAGAATCTCCCGAGGCGGAGATCCGGCGGATGCGGCATAGGCGGCGGCATACACTTCTCCGCGCCGCGCGTCGAGCATCGCCACCACCGGTTCCGACGCAGCGGACGCATGGGGCGGATCGGACACCGTCCGGGCCAGGGCCGCGAGGGTCGGGACCGGCGCCACCGGACGCCCGCCACCGAAAGCCAGACCCTTGAGCGTCGCGATCCCCACGCGCAAGCCGGTAAAAGAACCGGGTCCGACGGAGACGGCAAAGGCGTCGACGGAATCGAGGGTCAGGCCACAGTCCGCGAACAGTTCGTCCAGGCTCGGGAGCAGGGACTCGGCGGTGGTCTGCTCGGAAGGGCCCAGCTTTTCGCCCAGGAGCTCGCCATCGCGCAGCAGCGCCACCGAGGCGACGCGGGTCGCGGTCTCGAAAGCCAGGAGGCACGACGGATGCGCCACGGATCCCATCTCGCAAATCCCTCGGAATCGATGAGACGGATTCTAGAGCCCCGAGCCACTTTGCCACCAATCGACGACGCGTGTCCAATTGCGGGCGATGTCGTTCCAGAAGGCCAGCCCCATCAGCAACATCAGCAGCGTCAGGCCGAACTGCTGAGCCAGCCCCCGGGTTCGCATCGAAAGCGGGCCTCGCTTGATGCCTTCGAGCGTGAAGAGCAGGGCCTGACCTCCGTCCAGGATCGGGATCGGCAGCAGGTTCAGGATTCCCAGGTTGATGCTGATCAGGACCATGACCGCCAGATAGGTCTGCCATCCGCGCTGATAGGCCTTGCCCGCGATCTCGGCGATGCCGATCGGCCCGGCCAATTGCTTCCGCGACACTTCGCCGGTGATGAGCTTGCCCAGACCGTTCAGGAAGGTTGCGGTCACGTCGACGGTCATGCCCACGGCTCGAGAAAACGCCACCAGCGGGTTCCGTTCGCGGTCCAGAGCCATAACGCCGGGAATCGACGCCGCATCGGCGGTGATGCCGACCATGTAGCGCGATTCGTCGAAGCCGAGGCCGGTGTCGGCGGAGATCATTTCGGGGGCGATGGCGAGCTCGTGCAGAAGGCCGTCGCGCGAGTACACCAGGTCCATCGAGCGACCTTCGCTGGTCCGAACCGACTCGGCGAAGGAGCCGAAGCTGCCGATCGGCGCTCCATCCACGGCGAGGATCAGGTCGCCCGGCTCGAGGCCGGCGCGCTTTGCGGGCGAGTCGGGTGAGACCCCCGCGATCAGCACGGTGGCGGGAATCGCGCCGAGGTCTGCGACGTCGCCCAGAGCCGGCACGCCGATCTCGAGCGAGCGGGTGTCTTCACCCGCTCCGCGCTGGACCTCCAGGGTCACCTCCGCCGCCGCATCCTCGTAGGCCGTGACGAAGCTCGACCAGTCTTCCACGGGGTGCCCCGCGACGGCCGTGACGCGGTCGCCCGATCGCAACCCTGCCCGCGCGGCGGGCGAGTTCGCGTCGGGGATTCCCAGGATCGAGAGCAGGCGACGCTGCCCTAGCCCCAACCAACCCACCTGCAGGACCTTGCCGAAGGGATCCAGACCCGAGCGGGTCGAGACGGCCACGGACAACTCGCCGCGAACGTCCTGGCGAAGGGTTTCGAGCTTCAGGGTCTCGCCGGGACTCGCGTAGATCGCCTCCCCGATTTCGTCCCACCAGCGCACCGGGTTTCCATCGATGGCGAGGATGCGATCGCCCGGGGCCAGGCCCACCTCCGCTGCCGGCGAGCCCGCTTCGACGGTTCCGATCACCGCATCGCGGCGCTCGGTTCCGATCGTGAGCGTCGCCATGAAGACCACCACCGGAAACAGCAGGTTCATCGCCGGTCCCGCGAACACGATCGAGAGCTTCTTCCACAGAGGCTGGGCGGGGAGGGACTCCGCGAGATTCGCCTGCACGTCGGAGTCCTCGGCCTCGTCCGGATTCTCGCCGAGCATCTTGACGAAGCCTCCGAGGGGGATCGATGCGATCACATATTCGGTGCCTCCCCGGGTCCAGCGAAGTCGATGACGGCCGAATCCGATCGGAGGGCCGAAACCGATGGAGAACTTGAGTACCCGCACCCCGCAGAGCTTGGCCACGATACAGTGACCCGCCTCGTGCACGAAGATGAGCACGGTCAACATCACCACGAACGCAACTGCGTAATCCACTAGACCCTCACCCCCTCGACCTTCGCCAGCCATTCCCGGGCCCCACTTCGGGCCCACGCGTCCGCCTCGAGAACATCCGCCAGGTCGCGAATCGTCCCGTTTCCGCAGCGGCCGACGTGCGACTCGAGCACGGCAGTATTCACGGCCGCAACCGCGGGAAATGGAATCGCGCCCGCCAGAAATGCGGCGACGGAAACCTCGTTGACAGCGTTCAGCACCGCGGGTGCCGTCTCATTCGCCGCGAGCGCCTCGTAGGCGAGGTCGAGGCAGGGAAACCGTTTGCGATCCGGCGTCTCGAAATCCAGCCGGCCCAGCGCGGCGAGGTCGAGTCGCGGTGCCTCCAGCGGAAGTCGTTCCGGGTGCGCCAGGGCCACCGCGATCGGAACGCGCATGTCCGGAAGGCCGAGCTGTGCCAATACGGAACCGTCCCGAAATTCGACCATGGAGTGGACGATGGACTGCGAGTGGACCAGGACGTCGACCCGATCCGGTGGCACATCGAAGAGCCAACGCGCCTCGATCACCTCGAGCCCCTTGTTCATGAGGGTGGCGGAGTCGATGGTGATCTTGGGTCCCATGTCCCAGTTCGGGTGGTCGAGGGCCTGTTCGACGCTGGCAGAGGCGATGCGCTCCGGGGCCCAGGTGCGAAACGGTCCGCCCGATGCGGTCAGAATCAGGCGAGCGACGTCCTCCCTGCGCTGGCCCGCCAGGACCTGGAAGATCGCGCTGTGTTCGCTGTCGACGGGCAGTAGCGTCACCCCCCGCCGCCGCACCTCTCGCAGAACCAGCGCCCCGGCCATCACCAGGACTTCCTTGTTGGCCAGCGCGACGTCCCGACCGGCGCGGATCGCGGCCAGGGTCGGAGCGAGTCCGACGGCACCGACGAGTCCGGCCACCACGAGGTCCGAGGCGCAGGTGGCCACGGCCTCCAATCCCTCGGCGCCCCACTCGATGCGCACCCCCGTGCCCGCCAGGCGGGTTCGCAGCTCATCCGCGGCATCCGCGTCGGCCACGGAAACGATCTCGGGTTCGAAGCGCCGCGCCTGTTGCTCCAGCTTGGCGACATTCTTGCCGGCGGCCAGGGCAACCACCCGGTAGCGATCCGGAAAGTCCCGGGCCACCGCCAGCACCTGCTCTCCGACGCTGCCGGTGCTGCCGAGCACCGCGAGTCTACGCATCGTCGTTCTCGCCGCCGCGCACCTGCTCGCCGGTGAGACCGAAACGGCGTTCGCGGCTCTGGTAGTCGATCAGCGCCTCGACCAGGTCCGGCTTGCGGAATTCCGGCCACATCCGATCGGTCGTGTAGATCTCGGTGTACGCGATCTGCCACAACAGAAAATTCGACACCCGCGACTCGGCACCGGTTCGGATCAGGAGGTCGGGGTCCGGCAGCTCCGGGTCATACAGATGCGCGGCAAAAAGTTTCTCGTCGATGCTGTCCGCTTCGATTTTTCCGAGTTCGACCTCGCGGCAGAGCTCGCGCGCCGCATCGACGATCTCCGCGCGGCCTCCGTAGGACAGGGCAAACACCAGGACCATCTCGCGATTGTTGCGGGTACGTTCAACGGCGGCCCGCACCTTGGCGGCCACCGCCGACGGCAGGCGGTCCATCCGGCCGATGCTGCGCAAGCGGATTCCGTTGCGCATCACCTCGTCGATCTCGGCGTCGAGGTAGTGGTCGAGCAGTCGCATCAGCTCGTTCACTTCGGCCTTGGGGCGGTTCCAGTTCTCGAGGGAAAAGGCGTAGAGGGTGAGGAACCCAACGCCGAGTTCGTGGGCCCCACGCACGATGTCACGGATGGCCTCCAGTCCCTCGCGGTGGCCCTCGATGCGTGAGATTCCGCGCCGCTCGGCCCAGCGACCGTTGCCGTCCATGATAATGGCGACGTGGCGGGGAATCTGCTCGCTTCGTAGGCGTCCGTGCATCGCTCAAACCTGGAGGACCTCTGTTTCCTTCTGGGCAATCCTCTCTTCGATCTTCTTGATAAAATCGTCGGTCAGCGCCTGGATCTTCTTCTCTTCGCGGCGGCGATCGTCCTGGGACACGCTCCTCTCGGACTCGAGTTCCTTGAGCATCGACAGCGCGTCGCGGCGCGCCTCGCGCACGCCCACCTTGTGATCCTCGGCCAGTCGATGAATATGCTTGACGAGTTCCTTGCGACGCTCCTCGGTGAGCGCCGGCACCGGGACCCGGATCAGCTTTCCGTCGTTGGACGGCGTGAGACCGAGACCCGAGGTCTGGATCGCCTTTTCGATGGCCTGAAAAGAGCCCTTGTCGTAGGGAACGACCACGATCAGACGCGGGTCCGGCGTCGTCAGGTTGGCCAGCTGATTCAATGGAGTGGGCGTTCCGAAGTAGTCGACCTGGATCCCGTCGAGGAGAGACGCGTTCGCCCGGCCCGTTCGAACCTTCTGCAGCTCGAGGGCCAGGCCTCGAACCGCCTTTTCCATCGCCTCGTTGGCTTCGCCTTCAACGATATCCAGGTCCTCATCGGCCATGGCTCGTTCTGTCGCCTCCTAGCCGACCCGGGTGCCAACGGTCTCCCCTGCGGCGACCCTGCGGATGTTTCCACGCACGCCCATGTCGAAGACGATCAGGGGAAGGTCGTTTTCCCGACACAGAGCCAGCGCCGTCTGATCCATGACCCGAAGATTCTTCTGGATGGCTTCGTCGAAGCCCAGCGTCTCGAATCGCTGCGCCTTGGGGTTGGTCTTGGGATCGTCGTCGTAGACGCCGTCCACGCCCTGTTTGGCCATCAGAATGATCTCGGCACCGATCTCGGCCGCACGCAGAGCCGCCGCCGTATCCGTGGAGAAGTAGGGATTGCCGGTTCCGCCCGCGAAGACAACGACGCGACCCTTCTCGAGATGCCGCACCGCCCTCCGTCGGATATAGGGCTCCGCCACCGATTGGATCTCGAGCGCAGACTGGAGTCTCGTGTTGAGGCCCACTTTTTCCAGGGCGTCCTGGAGCGCCAGGCCATTGATGACACCGGCCATCATGCCCATGTAGTCGGCGCTCGCCCGATCCAGACCCTGGGCGGCGGCGGTGATACCGCGGATCACATTTCCGCCACCGATCACCACGGCGAGCTGAGTCCCGAGTTCGTGGACCTCCCGAAGCTCTTCCGCGATGTTCGCGATGACCGTCGGACTGATTCCAAACCCGTTTTCTCCGGCCAGTTGCCCGCCCGACAGCTTGATGACGAGCCGACGGTAGGCCGCCTTCACGCCTCGGTCTCTCCCAGCCGAAAGCGCCTGAAGCCGGTGACTGCGATCTCCGCCTCGGCACCGGCGCTGACCTCGCCCAGGAGATCGCCGACGGATCGGTCCGGGTCCTTGACGAAACGCTGCTCGACGAGAGCGATCTCGGCCACGAATTTCTTGAGACGCCCATCCACGATCCGGTCGATCACCTTCTCCGGCTTTCCCTCCTGCTCGGCCTGATTGCGGTAGATGGACCGCTCGGCCTCCAGGAGCTCCGGCGATACGCCGTCGCGGTCGATCGCGACGGGGGCCGGATCCGCCGCGGCGACGTGCATGGCCAGATCCTTGGCCAGCGACGCGACCTCGGGCCCGGAAGCCGGAGTCGAAAGGGCGACGAGCACGCCGAGTTTTCCGCCGGCGTGGACATAGCTGCCCAGGATCCCCGACCCATCGACAACGACGCGCTCGGCTCGCTTGATGACAATGTTCTCGCCGAGCTTGGAGATCGCCGCGGCCACGCGATCGCGGATCTTCTCGCCGTCGATCTCGGCGTCCTCGAGTGCCGCGCCGGAGGTCAAGTTCGGATCCGCGGCTACCGCCTTCGCCAGGGCGTCGGAAAGCTCGCAGAATTCGTCGGTGCGGGCCACGAAGTCCGTCTCGCAGCCGAGTTCGACGATACCCCCGGAATTCGACGACACGGCGACGGAAACCGCCCCCTCGGTCGTCAAGCGACCCTGGCGCTTCCCCGCCTTGGCCAGGCCGCGTTCGCGCAACAGTTCCACGGCTCGCTTGAGGTCCCCCTCCGCGTCCTGGAGGACCCGCTTGCAGTCCATCATGCCGGCGCCGGTCTGGTCGCGAAGCGCCTTCACCGCCTTTGCAGTGATCTCCGCCACTGGTTTTCTCTCCGGTTCGGTGGCCCTCAGGCCTGGGTCGTCGGGGCCTCGGAACTCTTCCCGGAGCCTTCGTCGGCGGGCTCCTTCGCCTCCGCCGCAGGTTCTTCAGCCGGGGCGCGCTCGGCGACGCGCCGTTCCTCGGCCATCGTCCCAGCGCGTCCGCGTCGCGGGGGATGCTTGATCTCCACCACGACCCGCCCCGTACTCGGTCGCTGGGAAGCGTCGCCCGCGGGCACCCTTCCCGTCTCCGCCTCGGACACTTCGGACTGCACGCGATCGTTGTGCAGCGCGGCTCCCTCGATGCAGGCATCGGCGATGCGCGAGCAGTAGAGCTGGATCGCACGGATCGAATCGTCGTTGCCGGGAACCACATGGGAGATGTCGAAGGGATCGCAATTCGAATCGACCACGGCGATGATCGGAATTCCGAGGCGCTTGGCTTCCGACACGGCGATGGCCTCGCGTCGGACGTCGATCACGAACACCACGTCCGGCAGGCGGTTGAGCTCCTTGATGCCGTTCAGGGACTTCCGATACTTGTCGATCCAGCGACCGATTCGGGCCCGATCCTTCTTCGACAGTTCCCCGACCTTCTCCTCATCGTCGACCAGCACGAGTAGTTCCTTGAAGCGCTCGATCGATTTCTTGACGGTCTTGAAATTCGTCAGCATCCCGCCGAGCCAGCGATTGTTCACGTAGAACTGGCCGGCTCGCTCGGACTCGATGCGAATCGGATCCTGGGCCTGCCGCTTGGTGCCGACGAAAAGGACCTTCCCGCCCTGGGCGACGGCCTCCCGCACGAAGTCGAGGGCGGCCTGAAAGCGGGGGAGTGTCTGATCGAGATCGATAATGTGGATGCCGTTGCGCGCGCCGAACAGGAACGACTTCATCCGCGGATTCCAGCGCCGGGTCTGGTGTCCGAAATGGACACCGGCCTCCAGCAGGGTGCGAATCGTCAGTGCTTCGGTTTCAAAGACAGCCGCTGTCGCGGGCGCGCCGTCGTCGGCCCCGGGCGCTGCCGGGGCCTCAGCCGTGGGCTCGGCCATCGAGTCTCTCCTTCGCGGTTCTGCGTCCGTCCGGGGCCTTGCCTCCCCAACCGAAACCGCCCGAGGACGGATTCCGGCACCGCAGGGGTAGCCCCGAACGTGTGGATTCACCAAGGGTTAGCAGAGTACAGGTGCCCTGACGAGCGGCCGCCGAGGCTTGCTCAGGTGGTGTACTCGGCATTGATCCGGACGTACTCGGGCGAGAGATCGCAGGTCCAGAGTTGGGCTCGGGCGCGCCCGGCGCCCAGATGGACCGCGACGTCCACCTCCGCGGCGCGGAGCCTCTCCGCCGCCCTGCGGCGGGCGGCGGGTCCGGTCGAGGCGCCGTTGCGAAAGACGGCCACTCCACAGAGCTTCACTTCGGCGCGCTCGAGACGCAGTTCGACCCGGGCGGCCCCCACCGTCTGCAGCACACGACCCCAGTTCGCGTCGCCCCCGAAGAGTGCGGTCTTGACCAGCAACGAGTTCGCCACGCGCCGGGCGGCGCGTTCGGCCTGCGCCCCGGTGCGCCCGCCGGATACGGTCACGCGAACGAGCTTGCTGGCGCCCTCGCCGTCGCGTGCCAGGTCGCGCGTCAGTGACCCGCAGACCTCGACCACCGCCTCGGCAAAGCGCCGAGCCCCGGGACTCGCGGGGCCCCGCAATGCCGCGTTCCCGGCGGCGGCGCCCGCCAGCAACAGAACCGTATCGCTGGTGGAAGTCTCCCCGTCGATGCTGAGTCGGTTGAAGCTCTCGTCGGCGGCGTCGCGCAGAACCCGCCGCAGGAAAGCCGGCGTCGCCGCCGCATCGGTCACGAGAAACGCCAACATCGTCGCCATATTCGGCTCGATCATGCCCGAGCCTTTGGCGATTCCCGCCACCGTGACGTCGCGGCCCTGGATCCGGGCCGTCGCGGTCGCCGTCTTCGAGAAGGTATCGGTCGTCCGGATTGCGTCGGCGGCTCGATCCAGACCGACCTCGTCGGCCGCCGCCGCCGCATCTCGAATTCCACGTCTCACGCTGGGCATGGGCAGCGGCTCCCCGATCACCCCGGTGGAAGCCACCAGAATCTCCGCCGGGGGCGCGCCCAGGGCCTGGGCCGTGCGCCGGGCCATCTCCTGGGCGTCCCGCCGCCCGCGGGCGCCCATCGCCACGTTGGAGTTTCCGCTATTCGCAACGATTGCCCGGATTCGTCCGGAGCGGAGATGCGCGCGACACAACTCCACCGGAGCCCCGACCACGGACGAGCGTGTGAACAGACCCGCCGCCGCCGCCGGCTCGGCGCTCACGATCAGGGCCAGGTCCAGCCCCCGCTCCTTGATGCCGCAGTGAACGCCGGCGGCGCGGAAGCCGGGAACCCGCAGGCGCGCGGGCTTCATCCCCGCTCAGCGCGCCCGTTCATGCGGCGCCGCAACACTTCTTGAACTTCTTGCCGCTTCCGCACGGGCACGGATCGTTGCGCCCGACCTTGCCGGCGCGGCCCGACCCGGGAGCCTCTCGTCGCGCGCCCCCACCCTTTTGGGCCGAACTCGGGGCCGCTTCGCTCCGCTCCGCTCCCGCCAGCTCCGCCCCGCGCTTGGGCCCGGGCTCGACCACGGCTTCGGGTAGCACGAACCGATAGACCAGCTCCAGGGATTGGACATCGATGCGATCGTTCATTTCCTCGAAGAGCGCGTAGCCCTCGCGCTGATACTCGAGCTTGGGGTCTCGCGAGGCGTACCCCCGCAGACCGATTCCGTCGCGCAACCCGTCCATGGTGTGGAGATGGTCCTTCCATTGGGTGTCGAGAATGCGCAGCAGGATGTCGCGTTCGAAATCGGCAAAGCGCGGATAACCCAGACTCGCGTGCTCTTCCGCCCGGGCATCGCAGGCCTTCTTCTTTTCCTCGATGGTGGCCGTGACACGATCGAGGATCGTGCGCCCGAAGTCGTCGCGGTCTCTCGGGTAGCCGTTTCCACCCTCGCCGACGAAGGGTGCCTGTTCCGGATCGAAAGACATGCCGAACGGGGCCTCCAGGCCCGACGCCAGGCTGGCGACGCGGTCGGCGTCCAGATCGGTCTTCGGCTCCCAGTGAACGTCGAGGAGGCTGACGATCACCCCCTCGACCATCTCGAGCACTTCCTCGTGAACGTCCTCATGGGCCATCACGCCCCGACGCCGCTCGTAGAACGCTCGCCGCTGCTTATTCATCACGTCGTCGTAGTCCAGCAGGTGCTTGCGAATGTCGAAGTTTCGGGCCTCGACCTTCTTCTGGGCGTTCTCGATCACGCGCGTGAGCAGCTTGTTCTCGATGGCCTCCCCGTCTTCGACGCCGACCCGATCCCACCAATCCTTCACGCGCTCGGACTCAAAAATTCGCAACAGGTCGTCTTCCAGCGACAAAAAGAATTGGCTCGAGCCCGGGTCGCCCTGGCGGCCGGAAC
>JAZFUU010000205.1:0-16925 GCA_036447375.1 Myxococcota bacterium | reverse complement strand
GAGATCGAAGCCGCCGTGATCGCGGTTCGAGCCGCACTCGGGCATCCGCTGCTGCGCCGCGCTGCGCTCAGCCAGGCGGCTGGGGGACTTCGCCGCGAAGCGCCGGTGCTCTTGCGCCTGGACGATGGCAGCCTGGCCGACGGGGTCGTCGACCTGGCGTTTCGGGAGGAGAGCGACGATGGGCCCTGCTGGACCGTTGTCGACTTCAAGACCGATCGCGAACTCGGTGAACACCGCGCCCGCTACGCGGCACAGGTACGCCTTTACGTCGACGCCATTTCCCGGGCGACCGCCGAACCCGCCCGGGGAATGCTGCTGATGGTGTAGATCGCCAAGCCCCGTCTCACTTCCTGATCAGGTAAATCGATCAGGGCGAATCGGACCGCGCTGCGAAGTCCTGGGCGGCCAGGTCCAGTACGTAGGCCTGGATGGCGGATACCTCGGCGTCGGTCAGGCGTCCGGCAAAGGACGGCATGGCCTGTCCCTCCCTCGCTCCCAGCAGCACGATCGCGTCGAAATTCTCGTGAACCTCGCGAGGTGAGTGGCGGAGGTCGGGCAGTACACCGGCGCCAACGGCGCCCGCACCGTGACACACCATGCAATTTTTCGCGAACAGGGCTTCGCCCATGGTGCGCGTCTGGTTCGAAGCGTCCATCTGGAGGGGCGGCTCGTCCTCGGGGCGCGTGGGGCGCGGTGGCGGTGGATCGGGGAGGGCCGCATCGCCGTCGAGCCGGAAGACGAGCAGGTGCCCGCCTCGGCCGACGCCGAGCGATGCCGCGGCGTCACCGCCCACCAGGGCGAAAATACCGCCCCACCCCGCCATGACGGCCACGTACTGGATGCCGTCGATGGCGTAGGTGACCGGGGCCGCGATTACGCCGGTGCCCACTGTTGTTTCCCACAGCGGCGTTCCCGTGTCGGCGCGATAGGCGGCGAAGCGGCCGCTTGACGTTCCCTGGAAGACGAGGTTCCCGGCGGTGGTGAGGGTGCCGCCGTTCCAGGCGCTGGCATGCTCGACGCGCCAGGCTTCCCGGCGTTTTCGAGGATCCCACGCGAGCAGGTGACCGCTCACGAGCTCGCGGGGAATCTCCACCGTCAGTGTCATGTCGATGGCCGTGTTCCATTCTCCCGGTCGGTAGCGCCAGTCGGGATCCATTCCAAAGATGGCGGGGATTTCCTGGGCGGGGATGTAGACGAGCCCGGTCTGGGGATTGAAGGACATCGGGTGCCAGTTGTGGCCGCCCAGGGTCGATGGGTAGATGGTTCGGCTTTCCCGTCGGTAGTCGGCCTCGGGATCTGGAATCGGCCGTCCGGTCTTCGGGTCGACTCCCTTGGCCCACGTCACCTCGACGTACGCGTCGCCCGAGAGAAATTCGCCGGTCTCGCGGTCCAGAACGTAGAAGAAGCCGTTTTTGGGGGCCTGCATCAACACCTTGCGGACCACGCCGTCAATTTCGAGATCGGCCAGGATCATGTGCTGCGTCGCTGTGTAGTCGAAGGTATCGCCGGGTGTCGTCTGGAAGTGCCAGACGAACTCACCGGTATCGGGACGCAGGGCCAGGATCGAAGCGAGATAGAGGTTGTCGCCGCCACCGGGGCTGCGCACGAACTTGTTCCACGGCGATCCGTTGCCGGTTCCGACATACAGAAGATCGAGTTCGGGGTCGTAGGCGAGCGAATCCCAGACGGTTCCACCGCCCCCGATCTTCCACCACTCTCCGCCCTTCCAGGTTTCGGCGGCGCGCTCGAGGGCCGGCGACTCGAATCCCTCGGCGGGGTCGCCGGGCACGGTGTAGAAGCGCCAAGCAAGCTTTCCCGTGCGGGCATCGTAGGCCGACACGTAACCGCGCACGCCGTACTCGGCGCCGCCATTGCCGATGATGACCTTGCCCTTCACCACGCGCGGCGCCCCGGTAATTGTGTAGGGACGTTCGGGGTCGGTGGTCTGCACTTCCCACACGACCTCACCGGTGGTGGCGTCGAGGGCCGCGAGGCGCCCGTCGAGAACACCCACGTAGACACGCCCGCGGTAGACTGCCACACCGCGGTTCACCACGTCGCAGCAGGCAAGCGGGCCCACGCTGGATGCGACCTGGGGATCCCAGGCCCAGCGCAGGTTCCCGGTGCGCGCGTCGAGTGCGAAGACTTTGCTCCAGGAGCCGGTGGTGTAGAGCGTGCCATCGACCACGATCGGAGTGGCCTCGAGCCCGCGGCGGGTCCCCGTGTCGAAGCTCCAGGCGAGGCCGAGGCGAGCCACGTTCTCTGCGTCCACCCGATCGAGCCGGCTGTAGCGCTGTTCGGCGTAGTTGCCGCCGTGGGTGAGCCAGTTCTCGGGTTCGTCCATCGCCGCTCGGAGTCGTGCGTCATCGACGCGGCGCACCGAGAGTTCGCGCTCGGGCGGCCCACCCCCGCACGCGATCAAAGCGAATCCCAGCACCACGGGCAGGGCCCGCGGCCACTCGCTCCTCGGCCACAGAGCTCGCACGGCACACCCCCTCGAATTGGAAGGCTTCGGATCCTATCACCGAAGAGCCCGCGACCGAAGTGCCCGAGGAGGGGCGGGCGGCGAGGACCGGTCTCGGCGCTGGGGGCGAGTTCGGCTCGCCGCGGGTTCGTGGTGGCTCGGTCGGGGCGGATCCCCTAGGGTCGATGTGCGCCCGCCTGTCGGGTTCATTGGCTCGACTGGCTCGATGGGTTCGATTTTTTCGAATGGTTCGAATGAGCTCGATCTCCTACGCCGATTCCGCTGTCCCGGTTCGCGACGATCTCGTTGCGAGTCATCGCCGTGCCTGGCAACGGCTCGCCCGACCCGGTGCCTGGTGGAGTGGGAGTGAGCGCGTCGCCATCGCCGACGAGGTGCGCAACGCGGCGTGTTGCCCCTTCTGCCGAGACCGCAAGGCCGCGCTCTCGCCCCACGCCGTCAGCGGCCAGCACGCAAGCCTCGGCGCCTTGTCCGACGCCGCTGTCGAGGTGATCCATCAGGTCACCGCGGATCCGGCGCGAGTTTCGAGGGCCTGGTTCGAAAAGTGCCAAGCCGAAGGACTCAGCGACGCCCACTATGTGGAGATGATCGGAGTCATCGTCACCGTCGTGAGCATCGACAGCTTCTGCCGGGGCATTGGAGTTTCGCTCCGCCCGCTTCCCGAGCCAGAATCCGGAGAGCCCACCCGGCGGCGTCCGACGACAGCACGATCGGAGGGCGCCTGGGTGCCGATGATTCCGGCGAATGGCGCCCGCGGAGACGAGGCGGATCTGTGGCCCCGAAGTCGAACCGGAAACGTGATCCGGGCCCTTTCCCTGGTGCCCGACGAGGTGCGGGGGCTCAAAGACCTGAGCGCCAGCCATTATCTGACCATGGACGAGATGCTGGACCTGCGCCGCGGAAAGGGCCGCCTGGACCGCCCGCAGATCGAGTTGATCGCGGGGCGCGTTTCGGCCCTCAACGAGTGCTTCTACTGAACAACGGCGCACTCCCTGCTGCTCCGGGTGAGCGGCGAGCTGAGCGAGCAGGAGATCGATCTCCACGTCATTATCGATGGTGACGCCGCCGAAGCGAGCGGAGTGCCCGACGCGGACGTGCTCGTGGCGCTGGCTGAAGCGCAGGTAGGCGATGACGATGCTGCGCTGGAGCGCGCGCGCGCCGGGGTGGTCGGAAAGCTCGGCCGCGATGGACTCGTAGATGCCGCTGCGGTGGTGGCCAACTTCGAGCGCATGGTTCGCATCGCCGACTCGACAGGAATTCCCCTCGACACTCCGATGAACGCGATGACAGGAGACATCCGCGGCGATCTCGACCTCGGTCGGTTCTCTTCGTCGGCGAACACCGCAGAGGCGGGCTGGCTGGCGCATGCGCTGGGAGGCCCCGCCCGAACGGCGTTGCTGAGCATCCTGAAGCTCGGATATTTGGTCCGCAGCCGACTAATTCGGCGATAGACGTGCCCAGGTCCATCTGACAGAATCCATCGGACGGAATCGGCCGAATCGCTGATTGCGGGCATACCGTTGGAGATCCTTCGTGAGTTCCGATCTGGTCCACGACCGCCCCGGCGGCTTCGACATTCGGCCCGCCTCGGGCAAAGAGGCCACGCCCATTCACGAGGGCATCTGGATGTCCGCGGGGCTTTCCAACAGCTACTTGATCGTGACGTCCGAGGGGCGCGTGGTCATCAACACGGGTATGGGCTTCGAGGCGCCTCACCATAAGAGATTGTTCGACGCGGTCGATACCGCGCCGCTCCGCTACATCTTGCTCACCCAGGGCCACGTCGACCACGTCGGCGGCGTCGACTGCTTCAAGGCCGAGGGCACCGAGGTCGTCGCCCAGGAAAACAATCGGGCCTGCCAGGCCGATGATGCGCGCATCCGCCGCTTCCGGGTCCAGCGCAGCGCTGTCTTCTGGGCCGAGGCCGTGAGTCGAGCCAACGCGTCCCAACGCGCTCGACCCGCCGACGTTCCGGCGACCGTGCAATCGATTCCGGTGCCCACGCTGACATTTCGCGATCGTTTCGACTTCGAGCTGGGCGGCTGGCGCTTCGAGCTGTTGGCGACGCCCGGGGGCGAAACCATCGACTCGATGTGCGTCTGGCTTCCGGACCGAGGGATCGCATTCGTCGGCAATCAGTTCTCGGCCCTGTTCCCCCACGTCCCCAATCTGGTGACGCTGCGCGGTGATCGCTGTCGCTACGTTCCGTCGTACATCG
This sequence comes from Myxococcota bacterium, assembly GCA_036447375.1. Classification (GTDB taxonomy): domain Bacteria; phylum Myxococcota_A; class UBA9160; order UBA9160; family SMWR01; genus JACZXC01. The sequence goes on along the minus strand of JAZFUU010000205.1, from coordinate 12,225 downwards.
AATCCCTCGAGCGGGTGCTCGCTCTCGGCCCGGAGCTCCTCGTCACCGGGCACTTCGATCCGATCCGCGGCAGGCGCGAGATCCGCGCCGAGCTCGAGCGGCTTCGGGATGCCATCCAGTTCGTGCACGATGCAACGGTGGATGGAATGAATCGGGGCGACGACGTGCATACGTTGATGCGCGAGATCCGGCTCCCCGATCGGCTTCGGGTGGGGGAGGGATACGGGAAGGTCGCGTGGAACGTCCGCACCATCTGGGAGGGTTACGCGGGCTGGTTCCATCATCGCTCGACGTCCGAACTATTTGGCGTGCCGGCGTCTCAGGTGCACCCGGAAATCGTCGAACTCGCCGGCGGCGCGGACGCCGTCGCTGAGCGCGCCGCCCGCCGGGTCGACGCGGGTGAGCCCCTCGAGGCGATCCACCTGGCCGAGATGGCCCTCACCGCCAACCCCGGCAACCGGGCGGCGCTGGAGGTGATGTTGACCGCCCATCGGCGATTGCTCGAGGAAAGCGGGGGTGAAAATTTCTGGGAGGTCGGCTGGCTGCGCCACCAGATCGCGAAGGCCCGTTTGGCACTGGATGGCTGATCTCTTCACGTCGCAGGACCTCGTCGACGCGGCCTGCCGCGAGACGGGGCACGAGGACTTCGGCGCCGATGCCTGGCGCGACGGGCTGGAAGTGATCCTCGACTCAGCGGCCCGCGAGGCCGAGCTCAATTCCATCGGTCGCGAGATTCTGCGCGGCTGGATTCACCGGCGTCTGGTGAATCGGCTGCGGGTCATCGACTGGGTTGCCGCGCACCCCGAGGTGCGCAGGGAGCGCATCGAAAGGCCCCTGGTGATCCTGGGCATGCTTCGAACCGGTACCACCATCTTGTGCGAGTTACTGGCCTGCGATCCCGCCAACCGACCCCTCATGAAGTGGGAGGGACTGGATTGCTGTCCGCCGCCACGGACCGAGAACTTTCGCAGCGACCCGCGCATTCGCGCCATGGTCGACGAGATGGAGGGAACCTACCAAGCGGTCCCGGACCTCAAGGCCATTCACTTCGAGCCGGGCGACGGTCCGACGGAATGTGTCGCGCTGTTGGGACAGGCCTTTCGAAGCCAGGACTGGCTCGGTCTGTTTCACGTGCCGTCCTATGTGTCCTGGTACCACGCCTGCGACATGGAGCCGGCCTACACCTACCACCGTCTGGTGCTCCAGCTGCTCCAGTCCCGGGCCCCGGGACGCTGGTCGCTCAAGGCTCCGGGTCATATGCTGGCTCTCGACGCCCTGTTCGCGGTGTACCCGGACGCGCGGCTGATCGTGACTCATCGCGATCCGGTGAAGACGGTGGCATCCAGCGCGAGTCTCTCGTTCACCTCGCGGCCGGGTTCCCTGTCGACGCTGGATCTGGGCGACTATTTCGGACCGCTCTGGCTGCAGATCAACGCGATCATGGTCGAACGAATGATGGATTTTCGCGCCCGAAACCGTGCGAAAGACGCCGAGCATTTCTTCGACCTCCACTACGGCGATTTTGCGCGGGATCCGATCGCGTCCGTTCTCCGAATCTACGAACACTTCGGCGAGGTCCTCAGTTCCGACGCAGAAACCGCGATGCGAGCTCATCTGGACGCCCATCCCAAAGGACAGTATGGGGCCCATCACTATTCGCTCGAGGACGTCGGCCTCGCCCCGGAACAGGTGAAGGAGCGATTTTCCGCCTACAGCGCGCGCTTCGGCGTCGAATCTGAGGAGTAGTGCCTGATGACCGCATCTGCGAAGGACACGACCGCGCGACTCAAGCTGGCGTTTGTCGGCTGCGGGGCGATCTCTTCCATGCATCTGCTGGGGATTCGCGAGGGAGCCGAACAGATCGAGATCACCGCAGTCGTCGACACGATTCCAGAACATGCGAAGGCCGTGGCGGAGCAGACCGGCGCCGCCGTCTATTCTTCTCTGGAACAGGCCCTCGCCGAGGGCGATTTCGATGCGGTTGACCTCATGTTGCCGCACCACTTGCACGAAGAGGCCGCGATCGCCGCCTTTGAGGCGGGGAAGCACGTCCTTCTCGAGAAACCGATGGCTCCCACCCCCGAAGCCTGCGCGCGAATCCTGGCGGCGGCGGCGCGCGCCGCCGAAGAATCCGGATCCGTGTTCATGGTCGCCGAGAACGCGCAATACTGGCCCGAAGTCGTGACCGCGAAGCGCCTGATCGAGGACGGCGCCATCGGCGAGGTCGTGACTGCGCGCGGCTGCATCTTCTTTCCCCCGATGGATGCCTACTACGGCCGGCGACCCAGCACCGGCGGTGCGCGTCCCTGGCGTTTCGATCGCGCGATTGCGGGAGGTGGCATTGCCATCGACACCGGCTCCCACTGGATCCGGCCCTTGCGCATGTGGCTCGGCGAGGTCGACGAGGTGACCGCCGCCCTGGGTCGTCCCTTCGAAGAGATGGAAGGCGAATCCCTGGTGCGCGCCCTCATGCGCTTTCGTTCGGGAGTGGTGGCGAGCTTCGACGCGTTGCTGACCCAAGCGCCCCTGGCCCCCGAAGTGCTCTTCCGAATCACGGGCTCCGCGGGCGAGATCACCATCGAGGGGATCGGCCGGACCGTTCTCTACGACGCCGACAACCGAAAGGGTCGTCCGGTGGGTGACCCGGGCGGCTATCTGCGCTCCTACCCGGGGGTGTTTTCGGATTTTTCCCGGGCGGTTCTGCAACGCGAGCCGCTGGCCGCCGGCCCCGAGTACTCCGTCGGCGAGCTGCGCGCGGCGCTGGCCATGGTTCGTTCGGCCGAGACCGGGCGTTGGGAGAAGGTGTGGGCCTGAACTTCCGGGTCCCATCGACGGAAAGACGTCGTCCGAGAGATGAGCACTACGGGGACAGGCGAGATTGGCGCAACGCCGAGCGACGCACCTTCCCAGCGTCGTCGCGCAGGGGTGCGTCCACGAACTCGAAGCTTCGCGGAAGCTTGTAGATCACCAGTCGCTCGGTCAGGTGGGCGCGCAGTTCGGCTTCGAGGGCCGACTCGGTCTCGCGCCGGTCCGACTCGACGATGGCGTGCACTCGCTGTCCCAGGTCTTCATCGGGGAGACCGATCACGGCGCAGGAGAGCACGGCCGGGTATGCCTCGACGGCGGCTTCCACTTCGGCCGGGTAGATGTTTCGTCCGCCGGACAAGATCATGTCGCTTCGCCGATCGCCCAGGTAGAGGTAGCCGTCGGCGTCGAGGTAGCCCATATCACCGACGGACTCCCATCCATCCGCCGTAGCACGCGCCTCGGCACCGACATAGCGATAGGTCGAACCCGCGCCGCCGGCGGGCATCATGTAGATCTCGCCCATGCGGCCCACGGGAAGCTCGACACCGGTTTCCGGGTCGAGGATCTGGATCTGTCCGGCGCCGATGGGCTTGCCCACCGACCCGGGGTGGTCGAGCCACTCGCTGCCGGTGATGAAGGTTCCGCCGATTCGCTCGCTGGGTCCGAAGGCCTCGTGCATGACGTCGGGACCGAGCCATTCGATCCATTCCCTCATGAGCCAGGCCGGGCAGGGCGCCCCACCCGTCATCACGAATTCGAGGGAAGAGAGGTCGCGGGACTTCCGTTCCGCTTCGGGTAGCCGCCAGATGCGCAGCATCATCGTGGGCACGAAGTGGGCCCTGTCCACTCGATAGCGTTCAACCTGCTCAAGGCATCGACTGGCATCGAAGCGCGGCAGCAAGACGATGAGCGCGCCGCCAAACAGGCCCTGCCAGGCGGCGCTGAAAGGGACCGCGTGATAGAGGGGTCCCGAAACGATGACGGCGCGGCGAGCCCGGAAGATTGCCGAGGGCGCCTCGGGATCGTACTCCGCCGGGTTCATGGCGACGATGAGCTTGGGCGCGCCTGTGCTGCCGCCCGACGCCAGCGCCCGTTCATGGGGTGCGACGCAGTCGGGCAGCGGAGCGTCGCGAAGACCCGGGTCGGGGGCGAAGCCCGCCGGCAGCGCGATTCTCCCCGGAACCGATTCCGCGGTCGCGCCCACCACCAGCGCGGGGTCCGCGCGATCGATGATCCCCGCGCGCTCGGCATCCGGGAGTCGAGCCGACACGGGATTCGGCACCGCACCCAGCTTCCACACGGCAAGGCAGGCGACCATCAGCTCGATTCCGTTCGGCAGTCCGAGGGTCACGAAACTTCCGGCCTTCACACCTCGCTCGGCGTAAGCGCGGGCCATCCGGTTCGCGCGACGGTCGAGATCGCCGATGCGGATCTCCTCGTCGTCGCAGACGATCGCCAGCCGATCGGGGTCGCGCTCCGCGAGTCGGGCTACGGCCCGCCCATAGGAAACACGCGCCAAGTCGGTCCTCCGGGTTTCGAGTCAGGCGCCTAGTGTATGCTGAGACAGGCCGCGCATCGCCACCCGGTGCCCGGCCCTCGAGGACCCTCCATGCGCTTTTCCTTTGCCGAATCGATGTGCGACCCCGGTCATTACCGGCCTCTGGCCGTAGCGGCGGAGGCCTCGGGCTACCACTCCATGGTCGTTCCCGACAGCATCGTGTATCCGGAAGTCTCGGACAGCACCTACCCGTACACGCCGGACGGAAACCGCGAATTCCTGGAGGGGAAGCCCTTCATCGAACCCTTCACGCTGATCCCGGCGCTCGCCGCCGCGACCGAGAGACTTCGCTTCAGCACCTTCGTCGTGAAGCTTCCGATTCGGCAACCGGTTCTCGTGGCCAAGCAGGCGGCGTCGGTTGCGGTCATCACCGGCAATCGATTTTCGTTCGGGGTGGGACTGAGTCCCTGGCCCGAAGATTTTCGCGTGACCGGATCGGATTGGAAGTCCCGTGGGAAACGGATGGATGAAATGATCGAGATCATCCGGGGACTCACCACCCGAGCCGAAGCGGGTGAATCCGAGGGGCGCAGCTACGCGTCGGGCGAATTCTTCGAGTACCACGGCCGCCACTATGACATCGAGAGCATCAAGATCTGCCCGGTACCGACGCAGCCGATGCCGATTCTGATCGGGGGGCACGCCGAGCCCGCTCTGCGTCGGGCCGCACGACTCGGCGATGGCTGGATGCACGCGGGAGGCGACGGCCAGGAGCTGGCGAGTCTTTTGGCGCGACTGGCGGAGCTCCGCAAGCAGGCCGGCCGCGATCGCGAGCCCTTCGAGATTCATGTGATCTCCATCGACGCCTACAGCGTTGATGGTGTCCGCCGCCTCGAAGACATCGGTGTCACCGATGCTATCGTGGGATTCCGCAACGCCTATGAGGTCGACACGATGACCGTCGAGCAGAAGACGCAGGCCATCGAGCGGTACGCGAATCAGGTGATCGCAAAAGTGTGACCGCTCCGGGGCGACCTGCCCCATGCGCGTAGAGCATCGAAGGGGGGCCATGTGAACACTCGCGTTCGACCCGCGATCTATTCGGCGGTTCTCTGTGTTGCGATTCTGTCGAGTGGCGGAGCCCGCGCCGAGGGATTCATTGACGTCTACCTCGGTGGATCGTACACAGATGACGCCACCACTCGTTATTCGAGCATGGCATCCGCGACGACAAAATTCGACGACTCGACGATCGGCGGTGTGCGCGGTGGGGTCTGGATCGGTCCATGGCCGTGGTTGGGATTCGCCGGCGACATCTCGTATTTTCGGGCGGATCACGATGCTCGCCGCGCCGACATCCACGTGATTCCGCTCTCTCTCCTCGTGATGCTTCGGGTTCCAATTTTCCGGAGCGAAGAGCTCCCCGGCGGCCGCTTCCAGCCGTACGTGGGCGCCGGGCCGGCTGTGTTCGTCTCGGTCCTCAAGGATCGCGATATCTTCGCGCCCGGAGAGTTTGTTTCCGTTGACGGCAGCATCGGATCCGACGTGCGAGCGGGCGTGAAGGTGCAGCTCCTCAGATGGCTGGCCGTCTTCGCCGAGTACCGGCATACCGAGTTCGACGCCAAGTGGGACGACGCCAACGTGACCATCAAGGGCGACATCGAAACCGATCACTTCCAGATGGGTGTCGGGTTCCACTTCTGACGACACATCCCGGATTCAGTCGGTCGGCATCAACCGATCGAGGCGCTCGACGGCGTCGACATACTCCTCCGCCATCTGTTGGATCAATTCCCGACACGGTTGGGTGTCGTTCATGGTGCCGACGATCTGGCCCACCGGGTTGAAAGCCACACCCTGGGCCTTGTTCGCGTAGCGGTGGGTTCGCGACACGGCGTCGGCGGTGACCATGAACTGAAGCGGCATGCCGAGAGGGTCCGGGGTGTCACCGGCGCTCCAGGCCTCGGTCCACTCATTGCGAAGCATTCGGCAGGGCTTTCCGGTCCAGGACCGCGAGCGCACCGTGTCGCGGCTGTTGGCCTTGAAGTAGGATTCCATCTGCGCGGGGGCGGCTTCGGCCTCCTGCACCGCGAGCCAGATCGAGCCGGTCCAAACCCCCTCGGCGCCCAGGGCCAGGGCCGCCGCGATCTGTCGGCCGGATCCGATACCGCCGGCGGCGAGCACAGGGGTCGGTGCCACGGCGTCGATGACCTCGGGCCAGAGTACGACGCTTCCGATCTCGCCGGTGTGACCGCCGCCCTCGGTGCCCTGGGCGATGATGAGGTCGACCCCAGCCTTTTTGTGGCGCAGCGCGTGGTGGGGGCTGCCGCATAGGGCCCCCACGAGCCGGCCCGATTTCTGGATCTGCTGGATCACGTCCGTGGGCGGTGTTCCCAGGGCGTTGGCGACCACCCTTACCTTGGGGTGTGCGAGGAGCACCTCGATCTGGGGCCCCGCGGTGGCGGCGGTCCAGCCCAGGAGTTCGCGGGCCTTCTCCCCCTCCGGCAGTCCGGGGACTCCGTGGTCGCTCAGTAGCTTCGCGGCGAATTCTCGATGGCCGTGGGGAATGGCTGCCAGGAGCTGGGATTCGAGCTTCTCCGCATCGAGTTCGCCCTGTCCCTCGTACTTCATGGGGATCACGAGATCGACGCCGTAGGGATGATCCCCGACGTGCGCGTCGATCCACTCGAGCTCGATCTCGAGCTGCTCTGCCGAAAAGCCCACGGCTCCGAGGACGCCGAATCCCCCGGCGTTGCTCACCGCCGCGACCACGTCGCGGCAGTGGGTAAAGGCGAAGATCGGGAACTCGATACCGAGGCGATTGCATAGTTCGGTGTGCATGGGATCCTCACTCGTCGTCGCGGGAACCGAAAGAGATAGCGTCGTCCCGTCGTGGCTTCCAGATCGCTGTCTGTCCAGAGCGCTGTCTGCACCCGAATTCCCTGTGCGACCGCGTATACTCGTGACCGTCACCGGCATAGGACGTCGAATGACAGCGGTGCGGGTCCAGTTCATCCACGGTCTCGAGGGCAGTCCCCAGGGTTCGAAGGCTCGGCTCCTGGCACAGCACTTCACGACCCAGACGCCCGCCATGGACACCGGCGACTTCGAGGCATGCGTGGCGCTCCAGGCCGAAGTCGCGGAGTCGTTTCGGCCCGACATCCTGGTGGGCTCTTCCTTCGGCGGTGCGGTTGCGGTGGCCCTGTTGCAGCGCGGACTCTGGCGAGGGGCGACGCTCCTGCTCGCCCAGGCGGCCCTGCACCAGGGCCTGCCCGCGCGGCTGCCCGCGGGAGCGCGAGTCTGGCTCGTTCACGGCCTGGGCGACGATCTCGTCGACGTGGAAGACAGCCGCAAGTTGGTGGCTTCCGCCGATCCCGAACTCGTCCGACTGATCGAGGTCGACGACGATCATCCCCTTCACGCCACCGTGAAGAGCGGCGAGCTGGCATCGATCGTGCGCGAGCTATTCGCCGTATCCCGCGGCGACCGCCTCGCGACGAGGGATCATGAATAATGCGGGCTAGCGGACGACCTTGATCAGGGATCCCGAAACGGGTTCGCGATCTGGATAGTCGCCGTTGAGAATTCGGAGGGTCTGCTCCGGATGGTCGACCGGCGATTGCCGCGCCAGGTCTTCGTAGCGGGTGTCTGGTTTCGCGCGAACGGTCCGCAGCTGGGGTCCCCGGGTGCGAGCGCGTTCGCGTTCGCTGAGAGCGTGGAAGCTCCCCGCGGTGTCGAAAAAGTGGCGGTCGTAGTGCGCGAGTTCGTCGTAGTCCCGGGTCGCGCCCTGAAAGACGTACGCACGGGTGCCGACGAACATCACGATGATGCGCACGTCACGGCGCCCCCAGGTCGTATCGCGCCGCGCCACTGCGGTAAATGCGGGCAGTCCCGCCACCCGGTAGGCCGCAGTGTTCGCGGTCGCGGCCACCCGCATCTCCCAGCGCAGAAACTCCTCGGGTGTCGTATGGGAGCCGCGGTCGCGAATCGAGAGCTCGAGAGCGGCCTCGTTTCCCGGGGCGATGGCCAGCAACTGTTGGCCCTGATTCTGGACGAACCAGTCTCGGGGGAAGCTCAGCGCGAATCCGAGACCCGAGTGGTAGAAGTGCCGACCCCGCACCACTCCCCTATCGCTGCTCGGGCCCCAGGTCAATCCGTCGAGCAGCTTCAGGAACGATTCGGAGTTCTCGGGTCGCGGCTTCTCGATTTCCGGGCTTCCGGCGCTCTCGACCACCTCGCGCAGGCGCGCGTCCTGGCTGGGGTGGGTGGCGAAGAGGCCGTGGTAGACCCGCGGCTCGCGTTCTTCCTCCCGCGCTCGCTCGATTTCGAACTGCTCCTGATCCTTCAGAAAGCCGATGACGCGGAGCAGCGCTTTCGGGTCATAACCGAGCCGGATCAGGTACTCGGCGCCGAGGCGGTCGGCTTCCAATTCGTGCTCGCGGCCGTAGCCGCTCAGGATCACGCCACCCAGCAGGTCCGCGAGGTTCCCGGGGTCCAGCGGCACGTATCCCGGCGTGTAGGCGCGGGCGAAGATGGAAGCGACGTAAGCGAGGGGACGAGCGGTCTGGGTCTTGCTGTGCTGGCGTACGGCGTGGCGCGCGGCGACGTGGCCGATTTCGTGCCCGAGCACGGCCGCGAGTTCGGCGTCGGAATTCAGGTGGGCGAGGAGCCCGCGCGTGATGAAGATATGTCCGCCGGGAAGAGCGAAGGCGTTGACTTCCTCACTGTCGAGAACACCGAATCGGTACTCGATCCCGGGGCGATGGCTATTTGCGGCGAGTGCCTGTCCAATCTCCTCGACCCGGGCCGCGATCTCGGGGTCGGCATACAGCGACTGGGCCTGAAGAACTTCCTTTCGCGTCTGGTCGCCCAGTGCGATCTCGTCCTCCTCGCTCATCAAGACATAATCCGGAGTGCCCGTCACTGGGTTGATGGCACAGCCCAGTCCCAAACCCGCCATGATGGCGCAGGCGAAGGCCGACGAGAGACGGAGATGCTGGGCTCGCACGACCTGAGCTTAGCCGTCCGAGGCGAACCGACATCGGGGGCGGCGGGAGCGCCTCAAATGTGGCGAGGGACCACGAGCTATTTCGTCGCGGCGAGCCGGCACACGGTTCTACCCGCTGAGAGAACCCCGTAGACGACATATCGTTTGGATGGATCGAAGTCGGCTATGTACCCTCTCCACGAATAGGATTTGAACTCATCCTTCGACGGCCGACCTGCCCGTTCGCGCGCGGCCAGGTTGAAAGCACCCAATCCCGCGACGATGCCGTCGGGGTCTGCGATCACCACGAAAGACGGGACATCGCTCGGGTTCTGGTTCGATCCCCACCCGCCGATCGAGGCTGCCGGCTGAGCTCGCGTCGGAATCGGGCGAAGGCCGCGGATGGCTCCGTTGCAGTCGGCCCCCGTCGAGAGCTCCAGCCGGTCCAGCATTCGGGTCCCCGGCAGCTCGGCGCGAGGATCGGCGAAAAAACTCCGACGATCGCGCCGCAGACGGGCGACCACCCGATTGACCTGGTCGGGACGGGGTTGTACGAAGTTTCGGGCCTGCCGATCCGTCTGGATTCCCAGCAGGTGAACGTTCGCTGTTGCCGTCAGGCGACGCTGAAACGTGGCGTGCGCCGATCGTGCAGAAATCAACCCCGGAATCATGCTGAAGGACAGCAGAGCGGCTGCCACGACGACGACGGCCTGAGACCGCTGCCTGATGTTGCTCGCCAGCGAGGGAATCGCCAGGGCGGCTCCCATCCAGAATAGGGTCGACCAGGTCACGAACCTCAACTCGGTGAGCATCTGCGCTCCGAAGCCGACTCGGTTGAGGACAGCCATGGCGCCACCGGCGATGGGGAATGCCATGAGACCCATCGCGATGAGGTCGCGGGAGTGCGGCCGTTTCGGGCGTGCCCAGCTCAGGGACGCCAGCGCGGCGAAGACCAGCAACCCGACGGCCCCCGCGGCGGCGCTCAGGTTGAACACGGTGTCCGTGTCGGACACCCCGAGTCCTTGAGCGATCCATCCAATGGCCATGCCGACGAATGCGAAGGTGGCTGTGAGCAGATCGAGTGGATGATCCCAGACCCGCATCGCCAGTTCCGCCACCGACGATTTGATCCCGATACTGTAGACAGCGACGCTCAATCCCCCGCCCGCTGTGAACACCGCCAACACGCGAAGTGGAAACTTCGCGACGATCGACGCCGCGATTAGCGCAGCCCAGGTGGCGAAGCCGATGCCGTGGCTGAAAGTGCTGAACACCGCAGACACGCCCGCCACGACGACCCAGCGCGTGGCGCTCCGCGGGACACCTCGTTCGAGTTGATGCCGGTAGCGCATCGCGCTGGACAGACATACGCAAAGCCACAACACGACCAGCTGAGATCCCTGGTTGAGGCCCCAACGGAAATCGTGACAAGTGCCGGCCCACAGTAGAGCGAAGCACGCGAAACCGAAGCTCGTGAGCGGGAGGGCAGCAGCATGATCGTCATCTGTGCGCAGACCGAAATAGAGGGCCCCGAGGGCGAGCGCGGCGCAACCGACAGACGCGACGACAAGGAGATCCTGCCGGCCGCCCAGGTACGTGTAATCGAGCGCGAAGAGCAAGAAGGTGACGGGCAATCGATGCCCGTTTTGTTCGGTAAAGAGCCAGTCCGAGAAGGGATTGGAAAAGAAAGTGTCGAGAACCCGCCAGTCGTCCAGATGGGGGACGGTCTGGTGATCCGAGATGACCAGATAGGAGGTGTAGAGCATGAAGACTGCAACGAAGCTCAGGTACGCGGTCGCGAGGTTTCCCGCGGCCGGCCCGGTGCGGACTCCGGAAGCCGAACGCGCCGAAGATCGGAGGTTGGGGTGCAGTTCGTCGGCACGAGGATCGGCGGCCGGTTTTGACATGGCTCCCTCGCGAACGAATCGACGCGAAGTGGGGACGGCCTATCGGACGAGCTTGGCGAACAGGATAAGGCTCTCCCGTTCTTCCGGGGATACCTCGCCGTCCACCGAAATGACCGACTCCACGGCGCGGAGGAACTTCATGCGGTGCTCCCGGGGAACCTGCGTGGGATCAATGGATTCGACCGACGGCGGGGAATCGAGCCAGCCTTCGACCAGCTGCCTCTCGTCGGGACCCAGGTGCATGCGGTGAACCAGCTTTCGCACGAGTTCCCGTTCCTCGGGCTTCACCTCGAGATCGGCCCAGGCGAAGGAGCAGACGAATCGCATCAGCAGCAATCGTTCGTCTCGGGTGAGGGTTTGCACAGGAACGATCCTAGCGCTCTCTGTCAGGGGCGCCTTCTCGACGCGCAGCGACCGAGGCCCCGCTCAGCCGCTAGCATGGATGCCCGCAGCGATTCCGTGGGCCGACCGTCGAGGCCGCAGCGCGTGGGATCTCACGGAGACTCGGGAGAACGGATCCGTTGGACGACCTCGCACAGTTTGTCGTCACCCATGGCTATGCGATCGCGACATCGCCCTCTATTGCGCCTGACCCAATGAGGCGTCCAGCGCCCGGGTGGCGCTGATGCTCAAACGGCACGGAGTCACCCGGGTTCGGCCCCTGCTCGGAGGGCTCGATGCGTGGATTTTGGCGGGGTTTCCGGTCGTCGGACTCGAACCGCACGGGGTATCCTCCGATTCGAGCGACGTCTTCCGGAGGCTCGAGCATGGCGGCTGAGGATCTATTCGGTACCCCGGAGCATCGGACGTTTCGCGACACGGTGCGGAAGTTCGCCGAGGAGGAGCTCGCACCTCGGGCGCGGGAGTTCGACGAGGCCGGGCGCTTCGATACGCGCCTCTACAAGAAAATGGGCGATCTGGGGATGCTGGGTCTGCGCTTCGATCCGCGCTGGGGCGGGGCGGGATTGGACTGGTCGTACACGGCCATCCTTTTCGAGGAACTCACCCGGGGTGGCAACGCCGGG
>JAZFUU010000204.1:0-4172 GCA_036447375.1 Myxococcota bacterium | reverse complement strand
GACGCGGATGTGATCCTGGTGGGGGAGATGCGCGACCGGGAGACCATCGGCCTCGCGATCACCGCTGCCGAGATGGGGCTCCTCGTATTCGGGACGCTCCACACCAATAGCGCCACCAAGACCGTCGACCGGATCATCGATGCGTTCCCGGCCTCGGAACAGAATCAGATACGGATTAGCCTGTCGGAATCGCTGGCCGGTGTCGTGTCCCAGCTCCTGCTTCCCACCGCGGACGGGAAGGGGCGCTACGCCGTTCACGAGATTCTGTTGCGGACTCAGGGGCTGCCGAACGTGATCCGCGAGGGCAACACTCCGATGCTCAATTCCATCATCCAATCGGGAAGGAAATTGGGGATGCAGAGCATGGACGACGCCCTGATGGCCGCTGTGAAGAACGACGTTGTCCTGCCCGCGGATGCCTACGCCAAGGCCGCCGACAAGGCGCGCTTCGAACCCCTGCTCCCCGAGGAAGAGAAATCCGCCGCTTGAATCCTGGGCCGGCCCCGCCCGGGAGCGCCGCGAAATCGGCTCTTCTCGGTATCATCGCCCGGTGCGTCGAGTTCTGCTGATCGCGTTGATTCTCACCCTGGCCGCGTTGTTGTTCGTGGGGGTCCACGGATATCTGGCCCAGCGGCTCATCCTGGATCCAGGGGTCCCGGATCCCTGGCGTGGCATCCTGCTGGGTGCGCTCGTCGCCCTGGCCGCCAGTATCGCGCTGGCTCCCCTGGCAGAACGCCTGCTGCCGCCACGCTGGTCGCGTTTCATCGCCTGGCCGGCGTCCCTGTGGATGGGTTTCCTGTTTCTGCTGCTGGTACTGCTCGGGGTGTCGGACACGGTGATCTGGCTCCTGGGCGAAACCGCGGTGGCCTCCGACTCCTCGCAGCCCGAGGCCGCCATGGCATCCTTCCGCGCCTTGGCCGCGGTCGGAATTGCCTTGGTGGCGGGCGCGGCGGGGGTGGGCTCGGCGCTGCGCCCACCGCGACTGCGCCGCGTGGAGATCCCCCTGACGCGGTGGCCCGCATCCTTGGATGGGTTTCGCATTCTCCAGATCAGTGACGTTCACATCGGGCCGCTCCTCGACCGTAGATTCGCTGAGCAGCTGGTCTCACGGGTGAACGCCCTGGATCCCGACCTGGTCGCCGTAACCGGGGATCTGGTCGATGGCAGCGTTCGCCATCTCGCCCGCGAAGTCGAGCCGTTCGGGAGGCTCCGAGCGCGTCATGGGGTCTATTTTGTGACGGGCAACCACGATCACTACTCGGGCGCCGATGCATGGGTGTCCCATCTGCGCAGCCTGGGTTTTCGCCCACTCCGCAACGAGCGCGTCTGTATCCGCGTCGGAGAGGCGGCTTTCGACCTGATCGGGGTCGACGACCACCGAGGCGATTGGAGGGACGGTGGCGGCGAGGATTTGCCCCGAGCCCTGGAGGGTCGCGACTCGACGCGCCCCGCCGTGCTGCTGGCCCACGATCCCTCCACTTTCAAACGCGCATCGATGCAGGGAATCGACCTTCAACTGTCGGGTCACACCCACGGTGGGCAGATCTGGCCGTTTGGGATGCTCGTGCGACTCGTGATTCCGTTCGTCGCGGGTCGCTATTCGAAGAACGGAGCCCAACTGTACGTGAGTCGGGGCACCGGATTCTGGGGACCCCCCATGCGCATTCTTGCGCCGGCAGAAATCACCGAACTGACCCTGACCCGCAAGAAGGAGCCGATGCGATGATCGAATGGACCGAACAGCACCAGATGATTCGCGACGCCATACGGCGTTTCGTCGAGGCCGAGATCGTGCCCAATGTCGAGGCCCTCGAGCACGGCGATATGCCGCCCTACGACATCCTCCGCAAGATGTTTTCTACCTTCGGAATGGATGCGATGGCGAAAACGCGCTTCGAGAAGACGATCGAGCGCGAGGAGTCGGGGGACGCTCCGAGGCCCGAGGGAGAACAGAGCGATCGGAGCGACTCGGTGGCCATGCAACTGATTCCCATCATCGAGCTCTGCCGCCACTGCCCCGGAATGGTGACGGCCATGGGCGTGAGCGTGGGACTCACGGCGGGGGCCATCATGTCGAAGGGGTCCCTGGCGCAGAAGAAGCGCTGGGGCCTCGATCTGCTCACCCTGGCCAAGATCGGGTCGTGGGCGATCACCGAGCCCGGATCGGGTTCCGATGCCTTCGGCAGCATGAAGTCATCCGCGCGTCGAACCGACGACGGCGGTTACGTGCTCAACGGAAGCAAGACCTTCATCACCAACGGTCCCTTCGCAGACATCATCGTATTCATCTGCAAGCTCGACGAAGACGGCGTCGATCCGGCGGACCGCAAGGTGCTCACCTTCGTGCTCGAGAGGGGAATGCCGGGCCTCACCCAGACGAAGGCAATGCGAAAGATGGGTCTGCACTCGTCGCCGACGGGCGAGCTGTTTCTTCAGGACGTCATCGTCGAGGCAGATCGACTGCTCGGTGAGACCGAAGATACCCCCGGGCGTTCCGCCGCCAAGGACGCCTTCTACATGGAACGGTCCGGTGTGGCCGCCATGGCGCTGGGAATCGTCGAGCGCTGTCTGGAACTCTCTGTCGCCTACGCGAAAGAAAGAGTGCAGTTCGGGCGTCCGATCGGCGAGTTCCAGCTCATTCAGGACAAGCTCGCCCGGATGGAGGTCGCGCGAATGAACATCCAGAATCTGGTCTTTCGCACGATCGAGACGTCCTCCCGGGGCGCGCGGATGACCCTGGCCGAGGCTTCGGCCATGAAGCTCTATTCCGCTCGTGCCGCGACGGAGGTTGCGCTCGAGGCCGTTCAGGTATTCGGCGGGAATGGATACATGTCCGAGTACAAGGTGGAACAGCTCGCCCGCGACGCGAAAGTCCTGCAGATCTACGCCGGAACCGATGAGATTCAGATCTCCGCCATAGCGCGCGACCTGCTGACCCGATGACCCCAGAATGAAGGTCGGCGCCTTCAGCTGGACGGCGGGGGCGCTTCTATTGCTTCTACTTGGATCCACAGCTCTCGGGCTGACACTGGCTGAGATTGCGGTGCGTTGGCTGCGTCCACCGGCGGCCTCGATCATTCGCTACCCGTGCATCTACACCGAGGACGAGCGTTTCGGATTTCGGTATCTCCCAGGGGCCACAGGACGAGTCGCCGGTCATTTCGAGATCGACAACACCGTGCGCATGAACTCCATCGGTTTCTACGATGACGAGCCAGCCCCGCCCGGTGCCTCGGATCTGGTCGTGCTGGCCGTCGGCGACTCCTTCACGGCAGCGCTCAATGTGCCTCGAGAGGTCGTCTGGACCGCCGTACTCGAGCGGGAGCTTCGCTCCCGGGGATTTCCCTCCGCGGACGTGATCAATCTGGGCATCGACGGAACCGGAACCGACGTTCACCGAGACGTCCTGCGCGCCTTCATTCCGCGGTTTCGACCCCAGGTCGTCGTCGTCGCTTTCTACGCCAACGACATTGTCGATGTGCTCCACGGACGATTTTCCCGGGAATGCTACCGGGGATACGTCCTGTCCTATCAAGATGAGCTGCAGCGACTGATACTGAGAGGGCGGGTGGATGAACATCTTCGCAGGCGGATGGCGGGGTGGTTCTTCGATCGTTCCTACCTGGTTCGTCTGCTGTCGTACGCCATCTCGGGAAACAGTCTGTTTCGCCTCTATTTCGTTCAGCCGACCGCAGCGGAGCTCGGGATCACGGAGGCGGTCAAGAAGGAAAGGCATTCGGGCGTCGCTGCGAGCTTCCGAGATCTGTTGGAGCTTTCGCGCCGCTGCGACTGCCGTCTGGTCGTGGTTCCGGTCCCGCCGCGGCGCCGACTCGATGGAAGCCTGAGCGTGTTGAGGCGGTGGCTGGGCGACGTGCCCCTGGAGATTGTCGACGTCGTGCCCGCCATGATGCGGATGCTCGCAGAAGATCAACGTCAAACACCGGATCTTTTCTGGGAGAATGACGACCACCTCAACGTCTACGGAAATCTCCTCTTCGCGCGCGCGCTAGCCGAGTCCGATCTCTGGCGCTCCGGGGCAGCTTCCGACGATTGACGGCGCCCGCCGCTGCCTCCCTCACCCGATTCTGCTCAATTCTACCGCTTCGTTGCGCATCGGTTTCCGCCCGGCGTTGCGTTCTGCACGTCGAGTGCGTAGGGGAGATGCCTCGAAG
>JAZFUU010000203.1:0-21080 GCA_036447375.1 Myxococcota bacterium | reverse complement strand
TTCCCCATAACAATTCACTCAGTTCTCTGCGAATCGAGCGGCCGGGGAACAGGATCGCCCCTGTGACAACCATCAGTCAACCCCGGCTGATTGTCTCCAGAATCGTGTCGTATGGGAACTTTGGATCTGATCTCTCCACCTCTGGAGAGGGCAGCGAGGCTTGAGACCGCTCGTGCTCAGGATCTCCAGCCGGCAGAGGCAGAACGGAGACCGGATGGCTCAGCTTCAGGAGTCGTCGGCGGGTTCGATGGCACCTGCCTCGATGGCTGCCTGGATCTCTTGCCGGTTCATGCCGAGCAGCGTGCCAAACACATAGTCGTTGTCCTCGCCCACCGCGGCGCCTGACCGCCCACTGTGACCGGGCGTACCCGTCAGGCCGAGAGGGAGGCCCGTCGCCGTCACCCTGTCTTTCTGGAGGTGCTCCAATTGCTCGAAGAAGCCGCGCGCAGCGAGGTGCTCGTCGTGCCGAAACAGGTCCTCCGTATTCTGCGCGACCCCGGCGGCCACGCCGGCTCGCTGCAGGGATTCCATCAACTCGTAGTCGTTGCAGCCACGCGTGCACCCCTCGATCTCCGCATCCAGTGCTTCGACGTGTTCCAGACGAGCCGCCAGAGAGGTGAACCTCGGGTCGCCCAACCACTCCGGTTTGTCCAGGACCCCGCACAGACTCTCCCACTCCGAGTCCGTCGAAACGGAGATCGCGCACCAACGGTCTTCCCCCTGGCACGGGTAGCAGCCATGCGGTGCGGCGTGCGGAGAGCGATTTCCCAGCCGTTCGGGCTCTCGGCCGTGGGCCAGGGCTTCCATCATGACATGACCGATTCCCGCCACCGTGGCCTCGTACTGCGAGAGACTGATGTGCTGCCCTCCGCCCCCGCGCCGTCGATGATCCAGTGCGCCCAGCATGGCGACCAGACCGTGCAGCGCGCTGATCGCATCGGGGTGGGCGTACTGGGTGATCGTGCGGGCTCGGGACGGGAAACCGGAGAGATGGCTCAGTCCCGACAGGGTTTCGATGTTCGGGCCCCAGGTCACATAGCTCTTGCAGGGACCGCTGTCTCCGTAGCCGGAAGAGCTGAGCATGATGAGTTCGGGGCTGACGCGTTTCAGCTCCGAGTAACCCAAACCGAGTTTGTCCATGACTCCCGCGGTGTAGTTCTCGATAACGAGATCGCACCTCGCCACCAGGCGCTTGCTCAGATCTACGGCGAGGGGCTGGCGCAGGTCCAGGGCCACAAAGTGCTTCCCGGCGTTCCAGTCGGTGAACCAGGGTGAGAGCCGGGGCTGGATGCCCATTTCCGGGTTCCGCGGCGGGGTGTAGAGCCGTACCACGTCGGGACGGCTCTTGGACTCCACCCGGATCACCTCGGCACCGCAGTACGCCAGGAATCGGCCGATCCACGGACCCGCCATGGCGGCCGTGAACTCGACGACGCGCAGACCCGCCAGCGCCGGGCTGCCTTCGGATCCGTCACCCATCAGGCCCGCTTTATTCATGATCCCTCGTCGCGAGGGCACGAAGTGTGCCGCAGATTCGCGGCCCGCGGAGTGGAGGGGGCCGAAGGCGTAGCAGAGCTACGTCGAGGTGCCCGGAGCGAGCAGGTCGCGAAGATGGGTGCAATCCTTGTCCGCAGCAGAGGGTTTCATGAATCATGCGGGCTAGATCACGCCACCCGCCTGAAGGGCCTGCAGCTTGCTTTCGGAAAGGCCGAGCTCATCGCGATAGATCTCCTGGTTGTGCTGTCCCCGCAGGGGAGCCGGGCGGTGGATGCGCCAAGGTGTCTCGGAGTGGCGATAGGGTGCGCCGGGGTATCTGAGCCTGCCGGCCGTCGGGTGCACCACCTCCTCGAAGAAGCCCCGCGAGGCGAGATGGGCGTCGCCGGCGACCCCCGCAGCTGTGTTGATGGGAGTGATGGCGATGTGCCGGCTCTGCCCCTCTCGGTACAGAGCCTCCGCGCTGAACCGCGAAGTGAAGTCCGCCAGGAACAGGTCCAGCAATTCGCGGTATGGCTGCCGGTTCGAAGACGCGCCCTCGAACATCGGATCGAGGATCTCCTGGTTGCCAGTCACCTCGTGAACCCAACGGGCCAGGGCGGTCCAGTGCAGCGGACGATTGACCATCAGATACACGCTTCCGTCCCGACAGGTGTAGGCGCCCGAAGGCACCGAGGCGAACAAACCGGTTCCCCGACGGCGGGGGATGATCCCATCTTCGAGCCACTTGCCGACGCCACAGATGTGCGACACCGAGGCGACCACCTCCTGGACCGAGATATCCACGTGCTGCCCCTCGCCGCGCTGGGAGCTCGCGAGCAGGGCAATCAGGCTGCTCACCGCCGCGACGGTGGACGCCGCGACGTGGGCCTGGGTGCCCGCCAGCCGCACCGGGGGATCCTCCTCCTCCCCGGTGACGGTCATCGCGCCCCCCAGCGCGCTGGCCACGAGATCCGAAGACCGGAAGTCCCGGTGCGGACCCGTCTGACCGAAACCGGTGATCGACGTGAGGACCAGACGGGGGTTCGCCCGACGCAGACTCTCGTAGCCGAGCTCCAGGCTCTCGAGGGTTCCGGGCGCGAGCGTCTCGACCACGAGATCGGCCGTGCGTGCGAGCTGCGTGAAGAGCGAGCGGCCCTCCGGCGTGTGGATGTCCAGGGTCACGCCGCGCTTGCTGGTGTTCATGTACAGGAAGTAGAGGCTCTCCTGTCCGTCGGGCCCCGTGCGGGTCAGCGGGGGAAAGAGCCGGGTGCGGTCGCCGGTCGGGGGCTCGACCTTGATCACGTCGGCGCCCATGTCGGCCAGCAATTTTCCGCAGTAGACGCCCTTCTCGTCGGCGAGTTCTAGCACCCGCCGGCCGCTCAGAGCCCCACCGGGCAGGGTCGGCATCACTCCTCCCGTGGACCTTGAGAGCCCAGCGCTTCGCAGTGGAGTCACCAGCCTTGACCTAGCCTAACTCAAGAGTAAGATACTAGCATGGGAGTTAGTCCCGCAGTCGTGCCGCGTCGAACCGCCCAGGTCACGGAAGAAACCCGGGGACTCATCCTGGCGGCGGCGGAGACCGAATTTGCCGCGTTCGGATTCGCAACCGCGCGCCTGGCGGACATCGCAGAGCGTGTCGGAATCACCCGTGCAGCGGTCATCTATCACTTCCGCGACAAGCAGGCGCTGTACAACGCCGTGCTCGAGACGGCCTTCGAGCCCCTCGCCGACAGGATCCACGCGGCGCTGACCGAGCCGGGCTCGAATGCCGAACGGATCGAGCGCGTGATCTCGGCGTGGTTCAACTACGCCGCCGAACGCTCCGCCCTGGGTCGTCTGTTCATTCGCGAGGTCGCCTCGGCGGAGCACGCGCTGCGGCCCGAGGTCGAGCGTCTCACCTCTCCTTTGTACGCGGCCTTTCTCAACACCATCGAGCAGGGACAGCGTGACGGCGAGTTCCGCGCGATCAACGCGCTGCACGTGGCGAACATCCTCTCGGGGGCCACGATCTGGATCCTCAGCGGAGCGCACCTGCTGGGCGAAAACCAAACCGAATCCCGCTCCGAACGGCTCGATCAGTACCGGGACGAACTCATAGGTGTCGCTCGCTATCTACTCGGAATCCAGCCGCGGGATAAGGAATGTGAGAACAGCCGCGAGTGATCCGGTGCCGGTTCTCCGGGCCTCCGACGGCGATATGGGACGAACGAAGCCATGACAGACCCCCCGACGAGCTTTGATCACCGCGTCGACGTCTTGGTGGTCGGCACCGGAGCCGGCGCCATGACGGCGGCCCTGCGAGCCCATGACCAGGGCGGCAACACACTTCTGATCGAGAAGTCCGACCGCTATGGCGGCTCCTCTGCCATGTCGTCCTGCCTGCTTTGGATCCCCAACAACCATCTGATGGCGGATGCGGGAGTGCCGGACACCCCGGAGGAAGCCTGGAGCTATCTGCAGGGCACCACCGGCGGCGAGATCTCCGAGGACCGGTTGCGCGCCTTCCTGAACGTGGGCCCGGAAATGCTCGAGTACCTGGCCGACAAGACCCACGCCGAGTTCGTGTCCCTGCCCGAGTATCCGGACTACTACCCGAGGATCGAGGGCGGCAAGCCCGGGGGACGCTCGGTCGAACCCACGCACTTCGATTGCCGGCAGCTGGGCGACGACTTCCTCAACCTGCGCAACCAGAACCCGCAGATGCAGATCATGGGACGCCTCGGAATGACCGCCGCCGAGGCGCGCATGACCATGACCGGACAGCCCGGCGGGATGTGGCTCTTCGTGAAGCTCTGGCTCAAGTACCTGTTCGACATCCGCTGGCGCTTCCGATCGCCGCGCGACCGCAATCCGTCCGGCGGCAATGCATTGATCGGCATGCTTCGCCTCTCGCTGATGGATCGGGACATCCCGCTCTGGCTGAACACCCCTGCGCGCGAGCTGATCGTCGAAGCCGGGCGCGTGACGGGCGTCGTAGCAGAGAGGAACGGACAGAAAATTCGGATCGGAGCCAGACGCGGCGTGATTCTCGGCGCCGGCGGATTCGAGGGCAACCAGGCTATGCGCGAGAAATACCTGCCCAAGCCCACGCGCAAGGAATGGACTTGCGGCAACCCACACAACACCGGCGACGTCATCGAAATGGGCATGAAGATCGGTGCGGGAGTCGACCTCATGGACGACGCCTGGTGGGGGCCGGTCACCGTCGTCCCCGGTGAGGATCTGGCGCGCTTTCTCGTGATCGAGAAATCGCTGCCGCGCAGCATCCTCGTGAACAAAGCCGGCAGTCGGTTCGCGAACGAAGCCGCGCCCTACATCGACATCGTGAATGCCATGTACGAGAAGGACAGCCCCGCGTCGCCCTGCGTGCCAGCCTATTTCATCTTCGACGCCATCTATCGCAAGAACTACATCTGCGGCCCACTGCTGCCGGGCTCCGCGCAACCCGACTGGATGGCGAAGAAACTCTTCCAGCAGGGATACCTCAAGAAGGCGAACACGCTCGAAGATCTCGCGGCCCAACTCGGCGTGGACGCCGAGGGTCTCAAGGAGTCCGTGGCGAGGAACAACGAATACGCCGGCACCGGCGTCGATCTCGAGTTCCACCGCGGCGAGACGATCTACGATCGCTACTATGGCGATGCCAAAGTCGGACCGAATCCGTGCATCGGCCCGATCGACACCCCCCCCTTCTACGCAATAGAGGCCTTTCCAGGTGAACTCGGAACGAAGGGAGGCCTCGCGGTCGACGCCCGGGCACACGTGCTCACGGAGGCGGGAGAGGTGATCCCGGGGCTCTACGCGATCGGGAACTGCGCCGCATCGGTGATGGGCCGCAGCTATCCCGGCGCCGGCGGCACGATCGGACCGGCAACGACCTTCGGCTACATCGCCGCGTCCGACGCGATGGGCGGGTGACCGTGGCGTTCCGAGTTCAGACGGTGATCCTGGGCCCCGACACCGACCAGTACGCCGGCGAGGGCCAGGCGACGAACGACATCGCCGGCATCGCCGCCGCCGCCCGCAAATGCGAAGAGCTGGGGTACGACGGCGTGACCGCGCCGGAAGCCGGCCACGACGCCTTCCTACCCCTCGTCATCGCCGCGGAACACACGCAGCACATCAAACTGGGCACCAACGTGGCGATCGCCTTCCCGCGCAGCCCCATGGTGACGGCGCAACTCGCCTGGGACCTGCAACATCTCTCCGGGGGTCGCTTCCAGCTTGGACTGGGCACGCAGGTGAAGGCCCACGTCGAGCGACGTTACGCGTCGGACTGGACGGGCCCCCCCGGTCCGCGCCTGCGCGAATATCTACTGTGTATGAAGGCGATGTTCGAGACCTTCCAGAATGGCGGGAAGCCCGACTTCGAGAGTCAGCACTATCGCTTCACGCTGATGAATCCCTTCTTCAACCCGGGCCCCATCGAGCACCCGAACGTCCCGATCCATCTGGCTGCCGTGAACCCCTACATGGCGCGCCTGGCGGGCGAGCTGGGCGACGGCCTGCGCCTCCACCCCATTGCCACCTTCCGCTACACACGGGAGATCGTGCTGCCCGCCATCGAGTCGGGCGCCAAGATTGCCGGGCGCCCGCTGTCCGATATCGACGTGATCGGTGCCCCCTTCCTCGCCATCGCCGCGGACGAGGCGGGCATCGACGCGGCCAAGCAGGCGCTCAAGCAGCACATCGCTTTCTATGCCTCCACCCCCACCTACCACGCCGTGCTCGAATTCCACGGCTGGGAAGGGGTCGGCCGCGAGCTCCATCGGCTGTCCCGGGAGAGTGGGTGGCGGGAGATGCCAAAGCAGATCACCGACGAGATGCTCGAAGAATGGGCCATCATCGGCACTTGCGACGAGCTGGCTGACAAACTGAAAGAGCGCTGCTCGGGCATCTTCTCGACCGTCCTCCTCGATCTCGATCCAAAGCTGCGACAGGACGAGGCCTGGCTGGGCGAAACGATCGCGGCGCTGCAGCAAGCGTAGTTTTCATGACGACGGAGGCGAACAGCATGGCATCCGAGGAGCACCTTCTCTTCGAGGTCGAAGAGGGCGTCGGTATCGTGACCCTGAACCGCCCGGATCGCTTGAACGCGATTACCTGGGACCTGGCCAAGGATCTCGTCGAACTGTTTCGCGACCTCCGCCATCGTGACGAGGTCCGTGTCCTGGTGTTGACGGGCGCGGGTCGGGCCTTCTGCTCCGGCGGCGACGCCGAGTGGATCAGCGGGGGATCGGAAGAGCGCGGCATGCCCGGGCTGTCGGACCTTCCCCTCGAGCGCTATCAGCGCAAGACGCCCGCCGGACCCGTCGGGGAGTTCACCCGCATGATCGTCGGAGTCGAAAAACCCGTGATCGCGGCGGTCTCCGGCCCTGTCATGGGTGCCGGGCTCGCCTTCGCACTCGCCTGCGACCGTCGCATCGCCGACACCACAACGCGGTGGTGCGCCGCCATGGTGCGGCTCGGCTTCGCCCCGGACTGCGGGATCACCTACTTCCTGCCTCGCGTCACCCGGCTCTCGACGGCGCTCATGATGGTCGAGACGGGCCGGATCCTGGAAGCCGAGGAAGCGCATCGGGAGGGCCTGATCGACGACCTCGTCGAGGAGGGGGAGGCGCTGCCGAAGGCTCTCGAGTACGCCAAACGCCTCGCCAGCGGGCCGAGCGTGGCCATCGACCTGGCGCGCCGCTTCATCCACAAGTCGCTCAACTCAACGCTCGACGAAATGATCGACTACGAAGCCGTGGCTTCGACCATGTCCGCCCACACGGAGGACGCGAGGGAGGGAACCCGCGCCTACCTGGAAAAACGCAAGCCGAAGTTCGAGGGCCGCTAGGCCTGAAACGAGCGGTCGCGCCCGAACCCCGGAATCGAGAGCAGATGGAGAAGGCGAACAAGCTGCAGATGCCGCCTCGACGCGGCTTCAACCCGTCGCTGGTCGGACAACGCGCGGAGTGCGACGGCGGCGGACCCGTCCCGGGTACCCATTTCGCCGGCCGGGAAGACTTTGCGGGGAGCCTCACCGGAGAGTACGTCGATCACGGCGATCCGCCCTGGCGTTGGTACCTGCTGACGCGTCTGTCGCAGAAGCCGCCGGCCTATTCGGCGGACTCGGTATGGTGCGAATCCGAGGCCCTGTTTCTGATCGACGCCGAGGGAAGAACGCTACCGGACTCCTTGTCCGTTGATAGGAACAAGAGGGTTGGACGGAACGAGAAGGTTGGGAGGAACGAGAAGTAGCGTGCGAATCGTCGTTTGCGTAAAGGAAGTGCTGGACCCGGACGCGGTCAACAACTACGCCCTCGCCGGGCGCCTCGAGATCGGCGAAGACGGGAAGTCGCTGACCCAGACAACGATCCCGCGCCTGATGAACGGCTTCGACGAGCAGGCTCTCGAGGCCGCCCTACGGCTGCGCGACGCGGGCGCGGAGTGTCGCATCGGAGTGATCTCGGTCGGACGCGACCCCGCCAAGATCCTCAAGCACGCCGCGGCACTGGGGGCGGACGAAATCGCTGCCTATCCCACGGAAGACCCTTCCCCCGACTACCATGTGGTGGCCGGAGTTCTCGCCGCCTATGTCCGGTCGAGCGGCGGCGCCGATCTCGTTCTGTGCGGACGACAGGCTTCGGACGACGACCAGGCGGTGGTGCCCGCACTGATCTGTGAAGCGTTGGAGGTGCCGCTGGTACCCAATGCCCGCGCCGTGGAGCGGGTGAACGACGGTTTCCGGATCACCCGGGTCACGCCGGACGGGGACGAGGTGGTCGAGGTGTCCGGTCCCGCCGTCGTCACCGTGAGCAACGAGCTCGGAGAGCCGCGCTACCCGACGGCGGCCCGGAAGATTGCCGCGCGCCGGATGAAACCCGAGGTCATCTCGCGGCAGACCCTTTCCCTCACGGATGACGACCTCCGACCCCGGGTCGTGGCGCGGCGCCAGTTCGTGCCGGCCGTGCAGGGGAGTTGCGAGTTCCTTCGCGGCGAGACACCCGGCGAGCTGTCCGACGCCCTGGTCGAGAGACTGCGACAGGACGGGGTGATCGCGTGACGCACGGGGAAGCAGCGGCGACGGGAAGGGTGGTGGTCTGCACACGGGGCCAGAACGAAGGGACGGCTTCCGTGGGAGCGGAGGAAGCGCTGAGTCTCGGTCGCAAGTTGGCCACGTCCCTCGGAGCCCGGCTCTGCTGGCTGGTGTTGGGGCCGCTTCCCGAAGCGGAGGTGGAGAAAGCCGGGTCTTTCGGAGTCGACGACATCGATCGGATCGAAGACACGCGCCTCGACGGTTTTTCGCCGGACGCCTGGGTGGCGGCCCTCGCGGCGTACTGCCAGCAGGAGTCGCCCGCGATCGTGATCTTCAGCCAGACCCCCGAAGTGCGGTTGGTGGCTCCGCGTCTGGCCGGGCGCCTGGGTGCCGGCGTGGTGATGAACACCGTGGATGTCTCGGTCGGCGCCGAAGGCGGGCTCGAAGCCACGGCCTCCGCCTACGGAGGCGACACGCGAATGGTATACGAGTTGTCGGGAGCCCCGTCCTACGTGGTCGCACTCACCACCAGCGGTCTGCCTGCCGAGCCCGTCGAGGGAAGTCCGACGCGCCCGAAGTGCAGGTCGATCGCGCCGGACCTCAGCGGGGTCGACGAGCGGATCCGCGTGATCGAGCCGGCCCGGGCGGAAGGCCCGCGCCTGGAAGAAGCCGACATCATCGTGTCCGGTGGACGCGGCCTGGGCTCGCCCGAGAACTACAAGCTGATCGAGCAGCTCGCCGAGGTTCTCGGCGGATTGGCCGGTGCATCCCGTCCCATCGTGGACGATGGCTGGGTCGACTCCTCGCGGCAGGTGGGCCTCACGGGAAGAATCACCCGGCCGACCCTCTACCTGGCGGCGGGGATCTCGGGGGCCAGCCAGCACATGGCCGGCTGTTGTGCGGCCAAGACGATCGTGGCGATCAACCGCGACCCGGACGCCGCGATCTTCCGCTACGCCCGTTACGGGATCGTGGGCGACTGCCTCGAGATTCTTCCCGAGCTGATCCGGGCGGTAAAGCAATGATCGACACATCGAGGATCCCGCAATGACGATCGGCGAGCAGATTCCGGTGGCAGAAGGACTCTTCGCACAGACGACCGAGGGACCGCGCCTACTCGGCTCGCGCTGCCAAGGCTGCGGCGTTCCCTGTTTCCCGCGCTCCCCTGTCTGTCGCAACCCCGAGTGCCGGGAAAGCCGGATGCAGGACACCGGCTTCGGTCCCCGAGGCAAGCTCTGGAGCTGCGCGATCCAGAACTATCCGCCGCCGCCGCCGGCCCGCTATCCGAAGCCCTACACCCCGTATGCGATCGGTGTCGTCGACCTTGACGAAGGCCTGCGGGTGGTGGGACGCATGAGCGTCGACGACCCGGAATCGTTGCGGCTGGGATGTGAAGTGGAGCTCACGATCGAGCCCATCGATCGTGACGAGGAAGGTCGAGAGCTGGTCACGTGGAAGTTCAAACCGCTGTGAGCGGACGCGGACACCGAACTCACAGAGAGAGGATTCGCCGTTGAGGGACGTAGCCGTGCTGGGCGTGGGAATGCATCCCTGGGGCAAGTTTCCGGACAAATCTGTCACCGAATTGTGCCGAGTGGCGACCGAAGCCGCGCTCCGGGACGCCGGACTGGATTGGCGCAGTGTGCAGGCCGTGTCCGCAGCGAGCTCCCGCTTCTCCGGTGGCAAGGGCTGGGGCCTGAACGGGAACGACATCGTCGAGGAGATGGGCGCCACGGGTATTCCCGTCTACAACCTCTCCGCCGGTTGCGCGGCGGGAGGCAACGCCTTCAACGTGGGCTGGATGCTGGTCGCCAGCGGTCAGCACGACTGCGTGCTGGTCATGGGCGGCGAGAAAATGCCCAAGGGTTTCATCCAGACCTCCGGTGTCGACGAGGCGACCGACCTCGAACACCTGCGGCAGCTGTGCGTGGGCATGCCGGGACCGGCCTTCTGGGCTGCTCTGTGTCGGAGGCGGATGGAAGACTTCGGAACCAGCGAGGAGGATCTGGCCCGGATCGCGGTCAAGGCCCACCAGGTGGGCAAGCACAACCCGAATGCCCGCTTCCGGCAGGAGTTCAGCATGGAGGACGTGCTGGGCTCGAACATGGTGAGCTACCCCCTGCGCCTCTACGAAATCTGCCCCGTGAGCGACGGGGCGGCGGCGGTGCTGATCTGCTCGGCGGACGTGGCCCGAAAGCAAACGACCCGACCGGTGTGGGTGGCATCCAGCAGCGTCGCGACGGCGCGCTTCGACGACGGCCTACCCCGCGGTCTGGGCAGCGTGGTGCCGCCGTCGGGAATCACCTGCCATAGCGAAGCCAGCCTGGCCGTGGGTCAGGCGCTCGAGTCCGCCGGCATCGCGCCTTCGGACCTCGATCTGGTCGAGCTGCAGGACAACACCGTCTTCTACGAGCTCGCCTTCCCCGAAGACTGGGGCCTGTGTCAGCCCGGCGAATCGGAACGGCTGGTCGAGAAGGGAGAGACCCTCCCGACGGGGAAGCTGCCCATCAATCCGAGTGGCGGCTTCCTGTGTTTCGGAGAGGCGACCACCGCGATGGGCGTGTTCCAGGTCTGCGAGTTGACCTGGCAGCTGCGAGAACAGGCGGACGCCCGGCAGGTGCCCGACGCGAAGATCGGCCTCGCACAGACGCTGGGCCTGGGTGGCAACGCCACCGCCCTCGTGCTCAAGAACTAGCACTGCGAAGGAGTCTCCGATGACCGTGGATCCGCTGCGAACGAAGTTGTGCGACATGCTGGAAATCGAGTACCCCATCATTTCGTTCACCCACTGCAAGGATGTCGCAGTATCGGTCATCAACTCGGGAGCCTTCGCGGTGCTGGGGGAGGCCATGCACACCCCCGACGAGATCGCGGCCGACATCAAGTGGATCCGAGACCGGGTGGACGGGAAGCCCTTCGGAGTCGATCTGGTGCTGCCCGCCTCGGTGCCGCCCTCGGGCAGCCTGGACGAGCTGATGCAGGAGATTCCGGAGACGCATCGGGCATTCGCTCAACAGATCCGCGAGAAATACAACGTCCCAGATCCCAAGGGACCGATCGCTCTCCACCAATGGGGTGGACTGAACCAGGAGATGGCGAGGGGCCAGCTCGATGTACTGCTCGACGAACGCGTTCCCGTCATCTGCTCGGGTCTGGGCAGCCCGGCCTTCATCCTCGACGCGGCTCACGAGCGGGGAATCAAGATTTTCGGCCTGATCGGAAAGACACGTCAGGCCAGGCGCCAGATCGAGGCCGGTGTCGACGCCGTCATCGCCCAGGGCTACGACGCCGCGGGCCACACCGGGGCCATGGGAACCTTCTCGATCGTCCCGGAGGTCGTATCCATCGCCGGCGATATTCCGGTGATCGCCGCGGGCGGCGTCACCACCGGCCGTCACCTGGCGGCGGCCCTGTGCCTGGGCGCTGCCGGGGTGTGGACGGGAACCCTGTGGCTGGCCTCCCGCGAATCGGACGTCGACATGATCATCAAAGAAAAACTGCTGGCCGCCACAGCCGACGATACCGTCTACTCCCGCTCCATCTCCGGCATGACCATGCGCACCCTGAAATGCCCGTGGACCGACGAGTGGGACAAGCCCGATGCGCCGCCGGTGCTTCAGGCTCCCTACCAGATGCTCCTCAGCTCCGACTACATCCAGGGCGCCAACGACCACCGCCGGGAAGACCTGATGACCGAGGCGGCGGGCCAGGGTGTGGGCTTCGTCACCTCCATGAAACCCGCCCGCCAGATCGTCTTCGACCTGGTCGAGGAAGCCCTCACCGCATTCGAGGAGGTGACAGGCGAGGTGTCCTGAGTCGGGGGGAAGGCGTGATGGCCGAGGGCGCGCTCGCAGGGATCCAGGTCGTCGAGCTGGGGCAGCTGGTATCGGCGCCCTATTGCGCGAAGCTCTTCGCGGACTACGGAGCCGAGGTCATCAAGGTCGAGCCTCCCGACGGCGACGCCGCCCGCCGCTGGG
This sequence comes from Myxococcota bacterium, assembly GCA_036447375.1. Taxonomy (GTDB): domain Bacteria; phylum Myxococcota_A; class UBA9160; order UBA9160; family SMWR01; genus JACZXC01. Next base: position 8,606 of record JAZFUU010000203.1, on the reverse strand, counting down.
GCCCCTTCCCGGGCGACGTGTCCCATCCGGAGAAGAGCGGCCTCTACCACTTCCTCAACACGAACAAGCGGAGTGTCACCCTCGACGTCACCCGCTCCGACGGACGCGATTCCCTGCTCCGACTTCTGGCCCGGGCCGACGTCCTGATCGAGAACAACCCGCCGGAGCGAATGCGGGAGTGGGGTCTCGACTACGGCTCGCTCTCCGAAGTGAACCCGGATCTGGTGATGATCTCCATCACACCCTACGGCCAGACCGGCCCCTATCGCGATTGGAAGGGCTACGACCTGAACGCCTTCCACCTCAGCGGCGCCGGAAGCCGCTACTGCGGACATCCGGGGCAAGCGCCCCTCGAGCACGGAACCTTCGCCGCCGACTTCTACGGCGCTGTCGCGGCCGCGGCCTGGGGTCTGGCGGCAGCCTACGGACGTCAGCGCACCGGCGGCGGCCAACACGTCGACGTGTCGTGCGCCGAGGCGATCGCCGCCACCTTTGTGGGCGCTTACAACATCGGCGGTTACGCCCAGGACGGGGTCTTCGATCGCCGAACCGGCCTGGGAATGTCCTTGGGTGCCCCCGCCACCATCGTTCCCTGCAAGGACGGGCACGTGTGGCTGCTGGCCCTCGAGCCGGGCCAGTGGAACGGACTGGCCCGCGTGATGGGAAATCCCGACTGGATGCAGGTCGAGATGTTCCAGGACATGTTCGCGCGCGCCCAGAACGCCGATGCCATCTACCCCTTGATCCAGGAGTGGACCATGGCGCACGGCAAACACGAGATCATGGACCGGTGTCAGGAGGCCGGATGCCCGGTCACCGCGGTACTCGACGTCGCCGAGGTGATCGAGCATCCGCACCTCACCGAGCGTGGCTATTGGGTCGAGCTGGAGCACCGGGAGCTGGGACGTTTCCGCAACCTGGGTGCGCCCTTCAAGCTGCCGGAGAGCCCCGGCGGCCCCGACCGCGCAGCTCCTTTGCTGGGCGAGCACAACGTCGAGGTGCTCGATGATCTCGGGACCGCTGCAGCGGCCGGTTCGACTGAAATTGCGATTGCAACTGCGACGCGATCGCTTCCCCGGCTTCCCTTGGAGGGAATTCGCGTCGCAAACTTTGGCTGGGTGTGGGCGGGCCCCGTGGCCGGCCAGACCCTGGCCTTCCTGGGAGCCGAGGTCTTCAAGATCGAGTCCCGGGCGCGAGTGGATCTCACGCGGGGGCTGCCTCCCTTCGCAGGCGGCGTTCGCGACCCGAACTGCAGTCTCTCGAACCACGCCAGCTGGGCCGGCAACGGCAGTGTGACCCTCAACCTGAAGCACGAGGAGGCGCGCGATCTGGCCCGACAGCTGGTCGCGAAGTCGGACGTCGTGATCGAAAATTTCGGTCCCGGGGTAATGAGCGGACTGGACCTCGGCTACGAGGACCTCTGCAAGGTCAAACCCGACATCGTGCTGCTCTCGATGCCGGCGGCCGGACTGTTCGGCCCCCTCAAGGACATCCGGACCTACGGGCTGAGTCTGACGAGCATGACGGGGCTCGACAGCCTCACGGGCTACTTCGGCGGACCCCCCATGCCGGTGGAGAACGCGTTCTCGGACCCCTACAACGGCATGCTGGGTGCATTCGCGATCCTCACTGCGCTGTCCCACCGCGACCGCACCGGCCGCGGCCAGCACGTGGACTACTCCCAGCAGGAAGCGGTCCTGCAGATGGTCGGCCCCGCGTTCATGGACTACGAAATGAACGGGCGGGTGGCGGGCACACTGGGCAACCGGCATCCGCTCGCTGCCGCGGCACCCCACGGCGTATTCCCTTGCGCTGGGGAAGACCGCTGGATCAGCATCGCCGTCGTCGAAGACGACGAGTGGCGCGGCCTGGTCCGCAGCATGGGTCGGCCCGATTGGGCCATGGCTCCCGAGCTCGACAGCGGAGCGGGGCGAATCGAGTGCCTGGATGCAATCCACCGGGAGTTGGCCGCCTGGACACGTGGCTTCGACGATCGGGAACTGACGGAACGCCTGCAAGGGGAGGGCGTCGCTGCGGCTCCCGTCCTCAACGTCGCCGACCTCCTCGAAGATCCCCACTACCGCGCGCGCGGCACCTTCATCTCGGTCCGGCACCCGCTCGGCTTCGACGAGACCATCTACGGGGGATACGTGAAGATGAGTCGCACGCCGGCGCGGGTGGAGCCCGGTCCCGTCATGGGCCGAGACAACGATCACGTCTTCCGGAAGCTTCTCGGCCTGCCCGAAGAGCGCTACCGCGCTCTCGTCGAGCGGCAGATCATCTACTGAACGGGCGCGGCTGCGGACTCGTTTCGGCTGGCATGCTTGCGCTGCCCACGCCAGGCCTGCAGAGAGGCGACCGCGGCCCCCAGGGTTGTGAATCCGATCATGTAGATGCCACCTCCGGCGAAGATCGATTCATGGGCGGTTCGAAGCAGAAACACCGTGGCCGCACCCGCGACCCACGCGGCGAGGGAGATTTCCGACAGCACCAGTCGCTGCCGTCCCGCTGCAATCGCGGCGAAGGGGAAGAAGGACGTGGCGGCCACGAAGTGCCGGTGGCGCTCGCCGCGTTCCGCCTCGAGCTTGGCATCCTGGTGTACGGAACCGCGCCACGTGTAGAGCGCAGTGCAGGCAAAGAAAACGCTGCCCACCAAGTGTGTGGCCAACAACGTATGCGCGACTGAAAACAGACACACTCCCGCGAAGAACCCGTGGCGGCTGATGCGCGAAACGCCACGAGCCTCATAGCTCCGGTCGCGTGAGCCCAGTGCGTACGCGGAAGTCGGGTAGTCGAAGAGCGACATTCCCATGACGGCCGCGCCCAGTGCGGACAGCCCGTACAATACCCAGCGAATCGGAGCCGAGGTCGCCAGGCCGAAGCCGGGAAGGCCCTCCAGGCGATGGACGGCGAAGTAGTGAACCAAAGCGGCGAAGGTCACTACGGCCACGGCCGAGAACAATCCGATGAAGCCCCAACGACCGAGCTTGTGGATGAGCGCGCGGCGCGGAACTTCGGTCGCCAGACCGATGTGGGTTCCCGCGAACAGCATCCAGAACAGCGCAACACCGAGCGCCGGTTCCATACTTCCTCCCGGACTGTGGATCAGTTCACGCCTTTCCTGGCCGGCTCCTCCGCGCCGCGTACGCTGTGCGGCGGAAAGGGCTGGCCCGGTGTGAAGAGTCCAATCATCGAGTCCATCATCGTGAAGAAATCGCGCAATTCGCCGAGCCTCGAGCGCACGAAGCTGGCACGATCGGAATCGACGCTCCGCTCCTCGGAGCCCATGGCGCGCTCGGTTTCGTCTGCAGTCGTGAGAACCTGGCGCATGTTCCAGCGAAAGCGTCGCTCGCTGATTTCCTGCATCACACGAACCAGGTCCGTGGCAGCCTCGTAGTGGTCTTTGCGCGAGCCGGGCACGTGCACACGGCGCACCAGGTGCCACTCCACCAGACCGCGGATCTGCACCGAGATGTTGCTCTTGCTCTGCTGTAGCTCGGCGGCGATCTCCTGGAGCGACAACGGCCCACGGCTCAGATAGAGAAGCCCGAAGACCCGCCCCTGCAGCGGGTTCAAGACGCCAGATGTGGCTGCCGCCGCCCCGATTCCATCCGCGAAGATCGCCGTCTCCCGCTCCACCCGTCCCTCGCTGATTCTTGTGTCCTGAATATTTAGTATATTCTGAATATTCTGTCCATTCAGATTTTTTAGCGATCTCCCGGCCCGTAGTCGGTAGGAAAAGAAGCGCCCCCTCCAGTAGCGTGGACACAGAAATGGACCCGATGACCCTCCGGGGCGCACAGGCCCAGCGCCTGTGTGCCTCGCTCGCCGACCATCTCAGCTACGACCCGGCATTCCTGGCACGGGCCGAGGCCGATCACTTTCTCGCCGAGCTGGTGGCCGGCCTGGCCTGGGAGCAGAAGGAGATCCGGATCTTCGGCCGCTCAGTGTCTTCCCCGCGACTCAGCGCCTGGTATGGCGATCCCGGCGCCCGCTACACCTACTCCGGCCTCACACTCGAGCCGCTGCCCTGGGTCGAGCCGCTGCTCGCGATCAAGCAGCGCATCGAGACCGCCAGCGGCTGCGCATTCAACGGTGTTCTCGCGAACCTGTACCGCGACGGCGCCGACAGCATGGGCTGGCACAGCGACGACGAGCGCGATCTCGGGCCCAACCCGGTCATCGCCTCCCTGACCCTCGGTGCGAAGCGGCGCTTTCTTCTGCGCCCAAAGCACGCCGAGAAGGGAAGCGAGCCGGGCGAACTCGAACTCGGCCACGGATCGCTGCTGCTGATGCGAGGCGGGCTTCAGCGCGACTGGAAACACAGCGTGCCGAAAACCTCGCGTGCCGTCGGGACCCGAATCAACCTCGGCTACCGCCTGATTTGTTGATCGCCCCGCGCTGCAGCGGTGCGGCCCGCGCGTCGGCCGAAGAAGGTGGCGTCGGCGAGAGACAGACCGCTGCTGTACCCCTGGGCGGCCAGACCCGAAGTTGTCCGGCCCGCTGCAAAGAGGCCTTCGATCGCATCGCCGTCCGGGGTGAGAACGACTCCGTCGGTCGTCGTGCGCAAACCCCCCATGGTAAACACGGCCCAGATCGCGGTGTCGGTCGAGTAGTCGAGGGCCACGAAGGGCGGGTTTACCAGTGGGACCAGATAGGACGAGGCCTTGTGAAAGATCGGGTCGTCCCCGCGCTCGGCGTTGCGGTTGTAGATCTCGAGGGTGCTCTGGAGGCTCCCCTCGGCGAAGCCCAGCTCGCGCTCGAGCTCTTCGAAGGTGTCGCCCACGGCGGCGATCTCCGTCGGTGGAAAGGGCCGCTCGTAGGTGGCGTCGTCGAGGATCAGGTAGATCTGCCCGTCCTGACCGTGCAGGGCCGCCTCGCCGACGACGGTCTGATAGGCGTCCTCGTTGATGAAGCGCTGGCCCTGACGATTCACCATCACGCCTTGAATCTGGGTCTTGGGCACCGTGAAGGGCAGCACGATGCTGGCGGTCTCCATGCGAATGGCGTCTGCTCCGGCGCCCATGCCCATGCGGATGCCGCGTCCGTCGTCGCCGTCGCAGGCCAGGCGCATCTTGCACTTGCGCAGGAGCGGGGCGTAGCGTTCGACCATTTCCCTGTTGTTGATGAAGCCCCCCGCAGTGAGGATCACGCCTCGGCGGGCAAGGATGTGGCGAGGACTGCCTTCGACGCTGGCGACCACACCCACCACCCGGCGTTCTTCGTCCACCACCAGCGTCTCGCACAGCGTGTCCATCTGGGTTCTGGAAGTGGAGCGCTCCACCGACTCGAGTAGCCGCCGCATCAGCATCGCCCCGGCCTCGATGGTCTCCTGCTGCACCGTATGACCCCGGGGCGCCGGCTTCGCGATGGCAGGGTAGGGATGCGCCAGCTCGCTTCCCGAGTAGCTCAGACAGTCGTCGGTGGGGGTGTAAGACCCGTCGCCGTAGAAGGACTCCTTGAACGGAACGCCCTGAGCCACGAGCCAGTGGAAATGCTCGACACAGTGGTCGCAGAAGATCCGAATCTTCGGCTCGTCGGCGCCGGGCCCGCAGGACGCCATCAGGTAGTCGTACATCTGGTCGGGCGAGTCTTCGAAGCCGCATTTCTGTTGGATGGGCGTGCCCCCGCCCAGGTAGATCTGGCCGGTGGAAAGGGCCGAAGTGCCCCCTCCCCCGCTGGCCCGCTCGAGCACCAGCGTATCGGCGCCGGCGCGGCTGGCCTCGAGGGCGGCGCAAGCCCCGGCGGCTCCGAGCCCCACCACGACGACGTCGGCCTCGTCGTCCCATTTCGGGACCGCCCGCAGCGGCCGAACGGCGGCGGCACGTCCCATGTTGCGCCGTCGACTCATCGACGATCCTCAGGTCGGTTTCCGGGGAGAGAAGCTTGGCTTGGGTGACCTGTTCGTGCCAGTCTATCCGCATCTCAAAGCAACGGTGGCGAACATGATCAGAACGGACACGCTGTGGGGACTGGTGGAGGCGCGCGCAGAGGCCACTCCCGAGGGTCTCTTCGGGTACGACGAATCGAACCGCGAGATGAGTTTTGCCCAGTATCGGGACGCCGCCGAGCGCCTCGCGGCCTCGCTCTACGAACGCGGGGTGAGGGAGGGCAGCGCGGTCAGCTGGATCCTCCCGACGGGACTGAATGCTCTCGTGCTCCTCGCCGCGCTCTCGCGGCTGGGTGCCGTGCAGAATCCAATCATCCCGATCTATCGCGGTCGCGAGGTTTCCCACTGCCTGCGACAGACCGGGGCGCAGCTCCTGATCGTGATCGACCGCTTCCGGGGTTTCGACTACGAAGCCATGGCGAAGGAGTTGGCGCAAGGCATCGAGGGTCTCGAGGTGCTGGTCGCGCCAAACGAGCCGTGGGAGAGTCGGCTTCCGGAGAACGGTGGAAAGCTGCCGCCCGCGACGACCTCGGGCGAAGAAGTACGATGGATCTTCTACACCTCTGGCACCACGTCGGAGCCGAAGGGCGCGCGCCACGCCGACAAGGGTTTCCTGGCTGCTTCCTACGGCCTCGCTGTGGGGATGGACCTCTCGCCCTCGGATCGCATCGGCCTGGTCTTCCCGGTGACCCACCTCGGTGGTGTGAATTCGCTGGTCGCCGCGCTGTCGACCGGGGCAGCTCATCTCATCGTCGAGAGCTTCGATCCCTCGACGACGATCCCCTTCCTCGGCAAGAACGGGGTGACCCACGCCGGTGCGGGGACCGCCTTCCATCGCATGTACCTGGCCGCCCAACGCGAGCAGGGCGAGACGCCGATCTTTCCGAACGTCCGAGTTTTCCAGGGAGGCGGGGCCCCGAAGCCCCCGCCGCTCCACTATGAGCTCAAGCAGGAGTGCGGTGCGGGCATCCTCTCCGTATACGGGATGACCGAGTGCCCCATCGTGTCCCTCGGTCGCCTCGACGATCCCGACGAGCAGCTCGCCAATACCGAGGGGCGACTCAATCTCGCGGGAAGCGAACTCAAGGTCGTCAAGAGCGACGGCTCGCTCGCCGGCGTCGGCGAGGTGGGCGAGCTCCGCATTCGCGGCCCGCAACTCTTCCGGGGCTACGTGGACGAGGCACTGAACGCCAGCGCCTTCGACGCAGAGGGCTACTACACCACCGGAGACCTCGGCTTCATCGACGAGAACGACTGCATCACCATCTCGGGTCGCCTCAAGGACGTGATCATCCGCAAGGGCGAGAACATCAGCGCCCAGGAAGTCGAGGACCTCCTGCTCGAACATCCGAAGCTCGCCGACGTGGCGGTGATCGGAGTGCCCGACGAACTGCGGGGCGAGATGGTCTGCGCGGTGGTGGTGCATCGCGATGCCGGACAGCCGCTCGCGCTCGAGGAGATGGGCGAGTACCTGCGCGGCCGGGAACTGATGGTCCAGAAGATTCCCGAGCGGGTCGAGGTCGTCGAGGCCCTGCCACGCAACCCGAGCGGCAAGGTTCTGAAGCGCGAGCTACGCAAGCAATTCAGCGGACCGGGCGCGGGCTAGAACCCCGTGCGCTCGGACCTTGGACTCAGCGTCCGGTGAAGCGCGGCTTTCGTTTCTCGCTGAAGGCCTTGGGCCCCTCTTTCGCGTCTTCGGAGGCGAGCACCCGGGCGCCGAGGGCCTTCTCCAGCACGAATCCCCGTTCGAGCTCCAATGCGCGAACGGCGATTTCCTTGGCCGTGCGCATGGCGAGGGGGCCGTTCTTGCAGAGGCCTTCGGCCCACTTCATCGCCGTGGGCATGAGCTCGTCGGCGGGTACCACCTCGTTGATGAGCCCCACTTCGCGGGCGCGCTGGGCGCTGATGGGCTTGCCCGTGAGCAGGAGCTGCATGGCGATTGCCCAGGGAACCTGGCGCGGCAGTCGGATGTGAGTGCCCCCCAGCGGCACCAGGCCCCAGCGCACCTCGCCCAGGCCGAAGCTGGCGTGCTCGGCGGCGATGCGCAGGTCGGTCCCGAGCAGCATTTCCATCCCGCCCGCGATGCAGAAGCCGTTGACCGCACAAATGATCGGCTTGAAAACGTCGGAAAACTGGCGCTTGGTCGCGTCGTCGAAGCCCAGGCTGTCTCCGCCCGTCAGCATGGGCGCGGCCTCCTTCAGGTCGAGCCCGGAAGAGAAGGCCTTGTCGCCCTCGGCGGTGAGAACGGCGACCCAGAGATCGGGATCGTCCTGGAACGCTCGCATGGCGTCCTCGATTCCCGTCAGCATCTCCAGCGTGAGCGAGTTCAGCGCCTCGGGGCGGCTGATCGTCACGGTTGCGATGTGATCTTTCTTCTCGAACAGGATCGTCGGCGGAAGCTCCACGGTTCGTCTCACCTCACTTCGCGTTCCGTTCGTTCCGGAACACGGCGAAATTTCGGCAACGCGATCTCTTCGGTCGCGTCCACGAAGACCACCTCGACGGGCAGATCGATCTCGAGCTCGTCGGGCGAACAGTCCGTCACTTCGCTCAGGATCCGCACGCCCTCCTCCATCTCGATCACGACCGGCGCATACGGGCACGCATCTTGAAAGGCGGGATGCAGCGCCCGGACCACCACAGTCCATGTGAAGACCCGGCCCCGCCCGCTCGAACGCGCCCACTCCCAGCTCCAGGAGCCGCAGTCGGCACACAT
>JAZFUU010000202.1:0-11136 GCA_036447375.1 Myxococcota bacterium | reverse complement strand
ACTCCTCGAAGATCACCTCGTCCATGCGCGAGCCCGTGTCGATCAGGGCCGTGCCGATGATCGTGAGGCTCCCCCCCTCTTCCACGTTCCGCGCGGCTCCGAAGAACCGCTTCGGCTTGTGGAGCGCGTTGGAGTCGACACCACCCGAAAGGATCTTGCCGGAATGGGGCACGACGGTGTTGTGCGCTCGGGCGAGTCGGGTAATCGAATCGAGCAGGATCACCACGTCGCGCCGATGTTCCGTCAGTCGCCGGGCTTTCTCGATCACCATGTCGGCCACCTGGACGTGACGGGTGGCGGGCTCGTCGAAGGTGGACGAGATCACCTCGGCCTTCACCGTGCGCTCCATGTCCGTCACTTCCTCGGGCCGCTCGTCGATGAGCAACACGATGAGTACGACTTCGGGGTGATTTTCGGCGATCGCGTTGGCGATGTCCTTGAGGATCATCGTCTTTCCGGCCTTGGGCGGGGACGTGATCAGCGCGCGCTGACCCTTGCCGATGGGAGCGATCAGATCGATGACGCGGGTCGTCAGGCCCCCGCTCGGCGCTTCCAGGTTGAATTTTTCCTCGGGATACAGCGGCGTGAGATTGTCGAACAGGATCTTGTGTTTCGCCGCCTCGGGCGACTCCAGGTTGATCGAGCTGACCTTGAGCAGCGCAAAGTAGCGCTCGCCATCCTTGGGAGGGCGAATCTGGCCCAGGACGGTATCTCCGGTCCGCAGATTGAAACGCCGAATCTGTGACGGCGAAACGTACACGTCATCGGGCCCGGCGAGGTAGTTCTGGTCGGGGGCCCGTAAGAAGCCAAAGCCATCCGGTAGGGTCTCGAGCACACCCTCGGAATAGATTTTTCCATCGTTCGCCATCATGGCGGTCAGAATCTCGAAGATCAGATCCTGCTTGCGAAGACCCGCGGCGTTCTGGACTCCCAATCCCTCGCCCGTCTCCGTCAGCTCTTCCATCGACTTCGCTTTGAGCTCGTTGACGTTCACCCGCTCGATGTTGGGATCATCGTCGTCGATGACCGCCGCTTCGTCCGGGTAATCGGGCGCACGCATCTTCCGCGGATCGCGCGGATCGCCGCGCGGATCGCGGGCTCCGTTGCCCCGGGAGCGACGGCCCCGGCTCCGGCCTCGGCTCCGGCCTTGTGAGGAAGAAGAGTCACCCATGCGTTGATCGCTCACGGAATCGTCTCTCTTGTGCAAAAGTTGTGTTGGGTCGTTTCGAGTGCTCGAAAATCGGGGAATGGTTTGGGAATTGGGGTTTGGTAATTGTTGGGAATCGGTTTTGGGAGTTTCCGGACGGGCCCTCTAGGGAATCTGGGCTCCAGCGGCATCCCGGCTTGCGGAGCGTATCGCTGGGGCGGTCCTCGGCCGGGTGATTGGTGGAAGAGCTTGGGTCTAGCCTCTCGTTCGGTTGATCGGACTTTGAAGTTGACCGAAATTTTCGGCGCTGGGCTTCCGCCAGGCCACCCGCTTGTGCGAATGCCGCCCCCCGAGCTCTCCGACTCTCTAACGTGCTAACAGGGGATTCTCTGACGGGGGTGCGACCCAAGGCGCCGCGAAAAGAACCTACCAAAACCAGCCTATGACGGTCCTATCCTCATGTCAACCCTGAATTGAGTCACTCCTCACGCGAGCGGACGCGCTGCAATATGGTGGTGAAGGCGGCCCGAGGAGGGCCCATCGCGACGATAGGAATGGAACCGCTTCCGATCGCAGTATGTGCAGGCCCCGGCAAGCGCCCCGCACGACGGTCCTTCGATCCCCACGGTGGCGAGTTCCATGCGCACGAGGGCGGCAAGGTCGAGCATCCAGTGACCCGCGCGAACGGAACCCAGGGCACACGAGAGCCGCTCGGCAAAGCGAACTTCCAGCGCGTCGAGAACCGGGCGATCGACCTCGTAGCAACAGGGCCCGATGTGCGGCCCCACCACGGCTACCAGATCCGGTTGCGCCCCCGCGAGTCGGTGAACTGCGGCGACCCCCTCCGTCACCACGCCGCGGCCCAGACCGCGCCAGCCCGCGTGTATTGCCGCCACCGCGGTTCCCCCGACGGTCGAGACGAGAATCGGCACGCAGTCGGCGGTCACCACGCCGATGGAAACGCCGGGCGTCGCGGAGACGATGGCATCCGCTTCCGGCGTTTCGTTCCCGCCACAGGCTTCGACGCGGATGGCGATCGCCCCGTGTACCTGGCGGGGGCGAGCGACGCGGTTCGGTCCGTCGACTCCCCGTACGCCAAAGCCGTGTTCCACGCCGCTCGCTTCGAGCAACGGGTGTCGAAGCAACGTCCCGGTCAATCCGCGGTCTCGAGTTCGGCCAGAAGCCGCGTCAGATCTTCGGGCAAGGGCGCCTCGAAACTCATGAGCTCTCCCGTACGCGGGTGAACGAATCCAAGACGCGCGGCGTGAAGCGCCGGACGGTCGAGAACAAATCGGCCCGCTCGCGCACGGCCGTACACCCGGTCGCCGACGATCGGCAATCCCACCGAGGCCAGGTGCACGCGTATCTGATGAGTGCGGCCGGTCTCGGGTCGCACCTCGAGCCACGCCTGACCAGAACTGGGAAATCGCCGCCTCACCCGCCAGCGGGTGCGAGCGTCGCGGGGAGCCCGCGACCGCACCGACATCCGCTTGCGGTCGCGAGGGTGGCGACCGATGGGTCGATCGATGCGACCGGTATCGTCCCCGGGCACGCCACGAACCAGCGCGCCGTACTCCCGCTCGATGCTGTGGGCCTGAAACTGCGCGGCCAGGGAGCGGTGAGCTTCGTCGTTTTTCGCCGCCACCAGAGCACCCGAGGTTCCCCGGTCGAGCCGATGCACGATTCCCGGACGCAGGACCCCACCCACACCGGCCAGATCTCCGCAATGGTGAAGCAACGCGTTGACCAGCGTACCGCTGGGATGACCCGGCCCCGGATGAACCACCAGACCCGCCGGTTTGTCCACCACGATCAGATCCGGGTCCTCGTACAGAACCACCAGAGGGATGGCCTCCGGAATCAGAGGAGACGGCAGCGGCTCGGGTGGCACGGCCTCCAGCACAACGCCCACTCGAACGCGTCGACTCGGCCGGCATTTTTTCTCATCCAGCCAGACCCGACCCTCGTCGATCCAACGACGAGCTCGAGAACGCGAAAGGCCGGCGAGTTCCGCCAGCACCGTGTCGACTCGCTGACCGGACTCGGCTTCGGCGACGACGAATGTCAGCCGCGCCGATCGATCCTCCCCTCGCGGCATCGGGTGCATTCCCGCGGTGCGCGATCCTGCATCGGCGCTAGCGCCGGGAGGAACCACCGGGGCTCGCCGCCAGGCGTTTCATGAAGCTCGTCACAACATGCTGGGGATCGAGGCCTACGGCTTTCGCGTAGGCGTTGACGAAACCACGGACATAGACGGGGGCGGGAAGGTCTGAGAAACGTTCCTCTTCGATGAAGCGAAGGTAGGTCGGATTGATCTTGGTGACGCCCGCGATCTCCTCGATCTCGATACCGCGACGCATTCGGGACCAACGCAGTTTGGGCCCATCGAAGTCGCCGGTCTCCTCGTCGCTCGCTTCGAGTGCGTCGAGTCCGCGGGCTGCCGGCAACGCCGCAGCGTCGGGGGCAGGGGCGGGGCTGCTCGACGCGGCGTAATCCTGCCGCGACGCGTCGTTCGACAGCACCCGATAGGCCGTCTCGATGCGCTGGCGCACGGCCGCCGCCTCGCCCTCCCCGAAGACCGAGTACCCCGCCAGGGACTCGTCGGCGTAGGTCGCACGGGCCAGTCGGTAGGCCCTCTCGATCTCTTCCGCGCTCGCCTCGTGGGAGATCTCGAGAACCTCGTAGTGGTCCTGGTCCGATATCGGTTTCATCGTGAAGCGGTCGCGGAGCGACGCGAAGCCGCGAGTTTGCGCGCGATTCTCGTGATGTAGATCGATGCGTCCGAACGCGGTTTCGACGCGACGATCGGTCGTCGGTCTCGTATGGAGCGTCGCGCCGCGTCGTCGTGGTTGACGTAGCCGAGGTATTCGGCATCGATTCCGAAGTACTTTCGGCACACGCTCCGAATCGAGAAACCCAACTTGATGTCGTCCGCAGTGCGAACGTCGTTCACGACGACCCGGGGGCGGAAGGCACGCATCGTCTCCACGAAGCGCGCGCCCTCGGTCGGATCGATCGCGCGAATCTCCCGCAGCAGGTCCAGTGGCGTCCGAATTCCCCGCTCGTTGCGTTCGTCCATGGCCAGGGTCACAACCGTGCGCACGCCGTGAGACACCATGGCCAGACGAAGTCTGCGGTAGAAAGCCGCACGCAGGAATGCGTAGGCGTTCTCGACGGATGTCGGCTCGGGGGTGATCACCACCACGCCGTCTTCCCCGATCATGAAGTAGTCCATCACGGCGGGGTGCATGCCCGCGCCGAGATCGACAAAGACGAAATCGGCCTCAATCTGGCGAAGTCCCCGCATCAGTTGAACGCGGCGGGCTTGACTCGGCTGAGGTGTGGACAGGTTGCCGGCGGTCGCTGCGATCAGCTGCAGATTGTCGACCGGCGTTTCGAGCAGGAGCTTCGGAATGTCTTCTTCGCGCTGGGCCACGAAGTCCGCGAGGCTGACCCGCGGCCGCGGTACACCGAGGCACGTATGCAGATTGGCGCCCTCCAGATCACCGTCGACGGCAACCACCCGATGTCCGTCGCGAGCCAGCGCGGCGGCGAGGTTCGCCACGAGGAAGGTCTTGCCAACCCCGCCCTTGCCACCGCCCACCGGGATCACCCGGGGTTGGTTACGGGACGGCGGCTCGTCGCTCCTGTCGCCGAGATGGAAAGTCATTCACACCGCCTCACGGTTCTCGGCGTGTCCGGCACTTCGAACCTCGATGAGAAAAGGCCGCCATTCTTTATAGCGAACGCTCGAGGGCATGAGCGTCATGAGCGGCGTCCAGCGCGGCCTCTGCGGGGACCGCCGCAGTCGCAGCATCGCCTGGGTCGGGGTGCGCCCGCCCTTCTTTCGATTGCAAGCCACGCAACTGCAGACCACGTTCTCCCAGGTCGTCCTGCCGCCCAGCGAACGAGGGATCACGTGATCGAGGTTCAGCTGGCCGCGGGGGGGCTCGACCCCGCAGTATTGACAGGTGTACTTGTCCCGAGCGAATACGTTGACACGACTGTAACGGAGATGCCGCTTGGGAATTCGGTCGAAACTCATCAGCACGATGACGCGGGGCACGAGGACAGGCCCCCTCACCGTGCCGATCGCGGTGCCGTTGGCGGATACCGCGATCTGGGTCCACTCGTCGAAGTCGAAGGTCTCGTAGTGTTCGTTCACAGCGCGGGCCACCTCCCGATAGATGAGCGAGAAGGCACGGCCTACCGACGTCACGTGGATCGGCAGATACGAGCGATTCAGTACCAGAACACTCGAATTCAGCATCAGCCTCGGCGACCCATGCTACGGGATGCGTTTCCCGCGTTCAACGAATCGGCGGCCCCAGCGCCTCGAGCAGAACCGTCTCGAGCGCCGCTTCGTCGTCTTCGAGCAGCGTTCGGACGTCGAAACACAGGCAATCGTCGCGCACACGGGCAAGCACTGGGGGCTGGCCCAGGCGCATGCGTGCCGCAATCTGATCGGGGCTCGCGGCCTTCACGACCACCACCCAGGAGTCGAGTTCGAACCCGGGAAGCGATCCTCCGCCCACCACCCCGCGATCGCGCCGCACGCTCACCTCGGCCGCCGGCCCGATGGCCTTGTCGAGCCGCTCGGCCAGCCGACGCGCCCGGGCCTCCAGCGAGTCCGCCGACTCCAGCAACTGGCGCAACACCGGAATTTCGCTCTCGGCGCGCCCATCCAGGTAGGCCTCGAGGGTCCAGTCGAGGGCTGCCAGACTCAGCTTGTCCAGACGCAATGCTCTCGCGAGTGGGTTGCTGCGGATTTCGGCGATTCGGGCCGCCGAGCCGAGAAGAATCCCGGCCTGGGGCCCACCGAGCAGCTTGTCGCCGGAAAAACAGACCACGTCGGCTCCCGTCGCCAGGCGGGCGGGAGCGAAGCTTTCGGCGGGGAGTCCGTGCGCGGTCAGGTCGACGAGGGTTCCGCTGCCCAGATCTTCGACCACGGGAAGAGCGTGCGCCCGAGCCAGCTCGGTCAACTCCGCGAGGGTCACTTCGGCCACGAAGCCGCGTACCTCGAAGTTGCTGCGATGGACCTTGAGCAACAGACCCGTATCGGGACCGATCGCCCGCTCGTAGTCCGCCAGGTGGGTCCGGTTCGTGGTTCCCACTTCGACGAGCTCGACACCGGCGCGCTCGATGATTTCCGGCACCCGAAACGAGCCACCGATCTCCACCAGCTCGCCGCGTGAGACGATCACTTGCCGGCCACGGGCCAGGCTGTCGAGAGCCAGCAGGAGCGCGGCCGCGTTGTTGTTGACGGCGTGAGCGGCCTCGGCACCGGTCAGGAGAACGAGCTTCTCGGCGATGCCCCCGATTCGGTCGCCACGGCTCCCGCCGCCCAGGTCCAGCTCGAGATCGCTGTACACGGCCGCCGCGGTGGCAGCGGCCTCGGCGGCTCCACGGGCCAGGGGAGCCCGGCCGAGGTTGGTGTGCAGCACCGTACCGGTCGCGTTCACGACCCGGGTCGGCCGCCGGCGACAGAGATCGCGAGCCTGGCTCAGCGCCTGGAGGATGAGGTCCCCCTGGGGATCTCCTGTGGGATCAGCGGACGCCTCGGATCCCCTTCCGGCGTCAGGGCCGGAGAGGCGAGCGCGCTCGCGGTCGAGAGCGCGACGGACGCCCTCCCGAGCGGCCCATTCGGGCAGCTCGGGCTGAGCCCGGAGGACAGAAGCGAGCAGCCGATCGACGGCCGGAAGTGCCCTTCGGGGATCGGACTTGACCTCGGGCCTCTGATTCACCACGTTCTACCTAACAGTTTTTGTGCGGTCCTGCGGGCCCGTGCTCTCGGAGAGAATCCCAATCGCGGCCAGATCCAGATTGGTCTTGCCGACTGGTCTTCCCCAGCGCGATTGGATTCCGGCGAAAGCACCCGCGGGGGGCAGATGCGAGCTGGACGGGCGGCGGGGCGCTGCACGGGGTTCGCAAGTCGGTCACCCGGCCGCACCGTAGAGTGACTTACTGTGCGAGTCAACAATTTCGATAATGTTTTCGGGACATTAGCAAGTGGTCCCGTCCGTTCGGAAGCCCGCGAGGGCGATCCGGATCCCTACTAGCCCCGCCCCACCCCCGCGCCTCGAGGCGCTGGGGTGTGAAAGACCTCGGCAGGTTCCCGATGTGGCTCGCCCACGCCGGAGGCATCTGTGCGAACGGCTTCCCGTTCCGGGAATCGCACTGCGAGCGCAACGATTTCCAACGAAATCATCATCAACGCCGAAGAGGGCGAAACCCGAGTCGCCATCCTCGAGAACGGCATTCTGGCCGAGCTCCATATCGAACGGGAGAGCGACCGCAGTGTCGCGGGCACCGTTGCCATGGGCCGAGTGACCCGCGTCCTGCCCGGAATGCAGGCCGCGTTTGTGGATATCGGCCTCGAAAAGGCCGCTTTCCTCTACGTCGGCGACTACCTGGACGAAACCGGCAAGCTCGGAAACACGAGCCCGGCGGACGAGCCCTCGCGCTCGCGCCGCGGCCGCAACGGGGGAAACCGGCAAGCCCCCCGAATGCCCCGAATCGAGACGATCCTGCGCGAAGGCCAGGAGATCGTGGTGCAGGTCGCCAAAGAACCGATCGGTACGAAGGGGGCCCGCATCACATCCCACGTCTCCATCCCGGGCCGCCACATCGTGTTGACTCCCTGGGCGAAACGCGTGGGCGTGTCGCGGCGGATCGAATCGGATCGCGAGCGTCGACGCCTGCGCGACCTGGTGACGCAGGTTCGGCCGCCAGACCTGGGCTTCATCATCCGCACCGCCGGCGAGGGCGCCCGCGACGCCGACCTCCAAGCGGACGTCGGGTACCTGGTCTCGGTCTGGGATGACATCAAGAAGCGGAAGGAAACGGCACGGGCGCCGGCGGTTCTCATGACCGAACTTTCGCTGCCCCTGCGCGTGATCCGCGACGTCGCCAATCCCCGAACCAAGCGAATCGTCATCGACAACAAAGAAGTGTATGAGGAAATGCAGAGCTTCCTCTCCCGCTTCGTCGCCGACCCGAAACCGAACCTCGAGCATTATCAGAAGGCCGCTCCGATCTTCGACGACTTCGACATCGAGCAATGCATCGACGACAACCTCGGAAGGAAGGTCTGGCTCAAATCCGGGGGGCATCTGGTGGTCGATCAGAGCGAAGCCCTGACCGCCATCGACGTGAACACCGGGCGCTTCGTCGGCAAGCGCGATCTCGAGGAAACCGTACTCAAGACCAACCTGGAGGCGGTGAAAGAGGTCGCCTACCAGCTTCGCTTCCGGAATATCGGCGGCCTGATCATCATCGACCTCATCGACATGGAGAGCGCCGAGAACCGCGAGAAGGTCTATCGCGCGCTCAAGACCCTGCTGCGCCAGGACAAGGCGCGGACGAACATCCTGAAGATCTCGGAGCTGGGCCTCGTGGAGATGACGCGCAAGCGCACCCGCGAAAATCTGGTGCAGCAGCTCTGCGAGCCCTGCGGCTACTGCGAGGGGAGGGGCTACATCCTTTCCAGCGAGAGTGTGGCCTACAAGGTGCTGCGAGAGATTCGCAAGGACCTGCCGAGATTCTGCGGTCGCGAGATCGCGGTTGCCGTCCACGGGCAGGTCGCCGAGATGCTGTTGGGCCCGGCGCGGTCGGCCCTACGAGCGCTGAGCGCGGATCTGGGTCGGGAGATCGAGGTACGCGCTCGCCCCGGCCTTCACCGGGAGCAGTTCGAGGTATCCGCCCTCGACGCCGGCCCGCCGGTGTCCCTCTCCCTGACCTGGCTCAAGCCTCCGAAGGACAAGGATTCCGGGCCCGGCGAGCAGGAAGGCGAAGCCGAGGAGAGCGCGGGCACCGCCCCCCCGCAGGAGATCGTCGCCCTCGAGCCGGCCGAGCCCGTGGAGCCTCCCGACGAGGGGACCGCGACGGCCGATGAGCCCGACGAGCCGCCCGACGAGGGAACCGCGACGGCCGATGAGCCCGACCCGGAAAAGCCCGAGGCGGAGATCGAGGGAGAGCCGGAGCCGCCCCTGGCCGCTGCGGCCCCGGAGCCGGTTGACGCGGAAGCCGAAAGTCCGATACTGCCCCGGTCCCAATCGCCCGAGGAGCCGTGATGTACGCCGTCGTCCGAACCGGAGGAAAGCAGCTCCGCGTCGAGCCGGGAAAATCGGTGCGCGTCGAGAAGCTTCCCGGAGCCATCGGCGACACCGTGCAGCTCGACGAGGTGCTCCTGGTGGGCGGTAGCGAAGAGACGCGAATCGGTACCCCCCTCGTGAAAGGCGTCAAGGTCGTGGGCAAGATCATCGATCAGGGCCTCGGACCGAAGCTCGTCATTTTCAAGATGAAGCGCCGCACGGGCTACCGCCGCAAGGCCGGGCATCGACAGCCCTACACCGAGGTCCTCGTCGACCGGATCGACGGCTGAAATATGGCGCACAAAAAGGGACAGGGAAGCTCGCGAAACGGCCGCGACAGCCAGGGGCAGCGGCGCGGTGTCAAAGCGTACGGCGGACAGACCGTGTCGGCTGGCTCGATCCTCGTGCGCCAGGTCGGATCATCGATCCACGCGGGGCGAAACGTGGGTCGCGGACGCGACTTCACCTTGTTCGCCCTCTGCGACGGGATCGTCGGCTACGGGAAGTCTCGCGGACGCACGATCGCCTGGATTGAAGCGCCGAACTAGTTTCTTCTTCCCAAGGCCCGGCTCCCATGAATCCGCACGAGTCGTTCATCGACGAGATCACACTCTCGGTTTTGGCCGGATCCGGCGGCAACGGCTGTGTGAGCCTGCGACGGGAGAAGTTCGTCCCGCGGGGCGGACCCGACGGAGGAGACGGCGGCCGCGGCGCCGACCTGGTGTTCGTCGCCGATCGCAACCTCTCGACCCTGATCGATCACCGGATGGAACGTGTGATCCGAGCCGAGTCGGGCGCCGATGGCGGAACACGGAATTGTCACGGCCGAAACGGTGAGCTCCGATCGATTCGCGTGCCCATCGGCACCCTCGTCTACAATTCGGACGACGGCTCACTGCTGGCAGACCTCGCCAGCGACGGCGCGCGTTTCATCGCCGCCAAGGGCGGGCGTGGGGGCCGCGGAAACGCGCAGTTCGCGACGTCGACCCGACAGACTCCAGACTTCGCCGAACGGGGCCAGCCCGGCCAGATGCGGGACCTCAAACTGTCCCTCAAGCTGCTGGCCGATGTCGGCCTGGTCGGCTTCCCCAACGCCGGTAAGTCAACCCTGCTCCGCCGGATTTCCGCGGCCCGGCCCGCCGTGGCCGCCTATCCGTTCACAACGCTCACGCCGTCTCTCGGTGTCGTCGAGGTCGACGAGCGTCGTTTCGTCGTGGCCGACATTCCCGGATTGATCGAAGGGGCGAGTCGAGGCATCGGCCTCGGCGACCGGTTTCTGCGCCACATCGAACGCACCCGCGCCCTGGTTCACCTGCTCGACGTGGGCGCCTGGGCGCTGGAATCGCGAGACCTGATGGCGAGTTACGAGGCGATCCGAGCCGAGCTTCGCGCCTACCAGGCCGCGCTGCTGGATCGAATGGAGATCGTGGTTCTCAACAAGATCGACCTCCTCTCCGACCGCGAAAAACTGGCTCCCATCGAGGCGGCGCTGCGCGATCGCGGATGCACGGTGCTGCGCGTGTCCGGCGCCACCGGCGAAGGCATCGAGGGACTGATCCGCGCCATGGCCCACGCGTTGGAGGTCGCGGACACGTCGGCCGAAGAGCAGGCATCGTGATGTCGACGAGCTCCCAGCGCGACGCGTTGAAGCGAGCCAAACGAATCGTGGTGAAGGTGGGCAGCAGCGTTCTCACCGATGACGGAGTGC
This sequence comes from Myxococcota bacterium, assembly GCA_036447375.1. Taxonomy (GTDB): domain Bacteria; phylum Myxococcota_A; class UBA9160; order UBA9160; family SMWR01; genus JACZXC01. Next base: position 188 of record JAZFUU010000202.1, on the reverse strand, counting down.
TGCGCCGACGCGTGTTCGGAGACGTCGCACGTCAGGTGTCGCAACTTTGCGACGACGGGCGCGAGATCGTCATCGTCTCGTCGGGCGCAATCGCGATCGGCAGCAACCGTCTCGGCTGGGAGCATCCCGCGCCGTCGATCCCCGAGATGCAGGCGGCGGCGGCGGTGGGTCAGATCGGACTGATCGAG
>JAZFUU010000201.1:0-8200 GCA_036447375.1 Myxococcota bacterium | reverse complement strand
CTGGGGATCGTCGAGAATGGTAAAGAACCGGTGCCACTCGAGGACCGTGCGAACCGCGATGGCGATCCAGCGATCCTCACCGCGGCAGGGGAACACCGCATGGGGCACGGCGCCGTCGTCGCGGTTGCCCCGGCGCTGCATGACGTCGCCCCCGGCGCTGCAGCGCACGATCATCTCGGACAGGCTGTACACGCCCGCTTCCACCTGGGAGACGTCGATGTATTGGCCCTCGCCGGTCCGTTTGCGATAGAGCAGCGCCGCGGCGATCAGCAACGCCACGTAGCGCGGCGACAGGGAGTCGGTGATGGTCCCGCTGGGCCCCACGGCCTCTCGATCTGCCCAGCCTGTCAGATGATTGAAACCCGCGAGAGCCGACCCCTGCCCGCCGAATCCCGGGTACATGCGCTGGGGCCCGGTCTGGCCGAATAAGCAGCTGCTCAGCATGATGACATCGGGTCGAATCGACCGCAGCGAGGCATAGTCGAGACCCCATTGGGTCATCGCCTTCGGCGAGAAATTCTCCGAAACGACGTCGGCCCAGGCGACCAGACGCTTGACCAGATCGACCCCCTCGGATCTCGACAGGTCGATGGCGATGCTCTTCTTGTTCGGATTCATGAGAACGAACATCGGCGCAGCGTCGAGCCCGGAGGGATTTTCCCCGCTGAGATACAGGGTCCGCAAAAAGTCCGGCCGCTTCGACGATTCCACACGAATCACGGTTGCGCCCTGATCCGCGAAATAGCGGGTCGCGATGGGACCGGCGGCGCCGGCGCCCAGCTCGAGCAGCTTCACCCCCTCGAAGAGGCCGCCGCGTTCGTCCGGTCCGGTCACCTAGATCACGCCCTCGAGAGTCCGAGTTTCCATATCTCCGGGGCCGAGTCCGAGTTCCGCGAAAACCTCGGCGTTGTGCTCACCCACCCGGGGAGCCCGCCGGCGCAGACCGATTCGCGTTGCACTCGACTTGGCAAAAAAGTCCGGGTGCTCGATCGATGCCCCCAGCTCCGGGTACTCGAGAGTCGTGAACAGCTCGCGGGAGCGCAGCTGCGACTGCTCGAGGATTTCCTTGGCGTCGTTGCAGGGCGCCAGCATGATGCGCCGCTTCAGCGCCTGCTCGTAGAGCTCGCGCCGGGTCTTCGAGGCGAAAAAGTCGCCGAACACCGTCTCCAGGCGCTCGATTTCATCGGACGTGAGGTTATTGACGTTGTAGTGGGCCCAGTCGAGTTTGCGCAGCCATTCCGGCGCCATGTCCGACTCGGCCATGTACTCGACGGTGGCAATCAGGTTGGGAACGCGCGCCGCTCCGCCTCGAAGACCGAAGGTCACGTAGCCGTCCTTCGCCTTCCAGATTTCGCGCGAGTTTCCCAGTTTGGCGCCGCCGCGGGTCCGCAGCTTCCCGGTCAATGCGTACTGGCCCGCCCCGGTCATGAGGGTGCTGAGCTGGCACTCCTGCATCGACACGTCGACGAGCTGGCCGCGACCCGTGATCTCTCGCCCGTAGAGGGCCATGGCGATTCCCGCGGCGGCTTCGGGGCCCGCGTGGAGATAGGCGGTGGGAAGCGTGCAGCGGACGGGGGGTCGATCCGCGTCGCCGGTCAGGGTCGCATTGCCGCCCATCGCCACCACGGTGAGATCGTGGGCCGTGTAGCCAGCGTAGGGTCCCGCCTGGCCGAAGGGCGTGAGGGAGCAGAAGATGAGGCGCGGCTGGCTCTCGCGGAGCGACGCGTAGCCGATCCCCCGTTCGTCCAGAAGACCTGGCGCCGAAGTTTCGAGCACCACATCGGCAGTAGCCGCAAGATCCCGAAATAGCGCACGCCCCGGCTCGACCTCGAGATTCAGGGTCACCCCACGCTTGCTGGTGTTGAGCGCCAGCCACGACAGGCTGCGTTCGGGATCCTCGCGGCCGGCGAGATAGGGTCCGCGCCGACCTTCGAGATCGCCCCCGGGAGGCTCGATCTTGATGACGTCGGCCCCCAGATCGCCCAGGATTTTTCCAGCGAGGAATCCCCGCTCGTCGCTGAGGTCCAGTATGCGGATGCCCGTCAACATGGCCGGGCGATTCTACCCAACTGTCGAAGTCGGGCTCGCTCAGGGCGCGGGCGGGGAGTCAGGGCGCGGGCGGGGAGTCAGGGCGCGTGCGCGTGCGGGGCGACTCGCAGCTGTCGAAGCGCGGCCTGCAGCTGTTCACGCGCGTTCGAATCTTCGGGATCCAGGCGAACGGCCTCGCGCAGGTGACCTACGGCGCGTTCACGCTTTCCCTGGGCAAACAACGCCACCCCCAGCGCGGTGTGCACGCCCGATTGGTTCGGCAGACCGCGAAGCGCGGTCTCCAGGTGGGTCACCGCCGGGTCAAGGTTTCCTTGGGCCAGCCGCACCAGGCCCATACGATGGTGAACGGCGGGCTGAACCGGACGCGCGTCGAGCACGCGTTCGTACTGGACCATCGCATCGTCGTCGCGACCGAGTTCGCGCAGCACGTTGCCCAGGTGAAACCGCGGGTTGAAGTCCTCGGGAGCCAGCTGCACCGCCCGCTCGAGCTGCAGCAGAGCCGCGGGCGCTTCTCCCATCGCTATCAGGGAGATCCCGTAGGCCACCCGCCATTCTGCGACGACGGGAAGGCGCTCTACCAACACGCGAAGCTGCTCGGCCGCAGCGACGGCGTCGCCAGCATCCGAGAGCAGTTCCGCAAATCCGCGGCGCAGCAACAGGTCGTCGGGCGCTCGTTCGACCGCGCGCCGGTAGACCTCGCGGGAATCCGCCGACTCTCCTTCTCTACGTCGCGCGAAGCGACCTCGCGCAGAGTGAACTGGGCTGCCCCCGGCCCCGCGCGACTGGGCCAGCTTTTCGCTGCGATTCCCCAGAGGACGCGAGAGTCGATCGAGGTCCCAGTTCGTAAGCGCCAGGGCGTCGGCCACGGCTTCGATCGAGGCCGGCGCAGCGGGTGTCCGATCGGAGTGAAAAGCATCGGGCAGGTACGCCTCGATCGCCGGGAGCACGGACCGGGCCAGCAGGTAGCTCCCCTCGAAGGTCAGGTGAACGTGGTCGTAAAAGAGCTGGCTTCCCGGAAGCCCGTGGAGACTGAGCCCGCTCTCCTCGAATCGACGCTCGGCGTCGACGAGGGTCGCGCCGGAAGCCTCGCTCGCCGCGGCGACATCGCGGATGATCGCGTTGATCCTCGAGTCGGCGCGGTAGCGTCCCAGATCCAGATCACGGGCCCGACCCAGCGCTTCGCGCGCCTCGCCCTCACGATCGAGATCGAGAAGACAGCTTCCCCTGCGGAAGTGCAGCTCGGCAAATTCCGGGTCGATCGCCGCGATCCGGCCGAACTCCAACAACGCCCCCTCGCAGTCTCCGCGCGCGTGGCGCCGGCGACCCTCGCTGAGGGCGGTTCGGAATCGCCGAGCCTCCTGCGCATCGACGTCGTCTGGATGCAGCGAGGCAAAGGGGGCAAAGTCGCGAAGGTTGGAGGCGACGGTCACCAGAATCAGGTTTGCCGAGTGGGCCTCGGCCGCCACGACCATGTCCTCCAGATTTCTCGCGAAGTGCGCGTAGCTGCGCTCGAGATCGGGATCGCCCGGGCGAACCAGCGTTCGCTGCAGCCGCTCCATCGCGGTGGCGGCGTCCGGAAGCGGCGAAGACGCGTCGGCCCGTGGCGCCAGCCCTCCGATGCGCCGCGCGAGCTGGCCGACGCGCAGGCGGCGCGCCCACAGGCTGGCCCGAATTCGCCAGAGGCTGTGCGTGGTCCCCACCATTCCGGTCGAGGTGCCCACCGCGCCGGGGCCGTAGGGGCCGACCACTTCGTTGTTTCCGAGATACACGACGAAGAGATCGGCATCGTAACCGGCGACCTCTCGCAGGACGGGCAGCACGATGTGGGAATTCACGGCGGCTACCGCGGCATTCACGACCTCGAAGCGAACCTTCGGATAGCGCTCGTTCAGAAGCACGCCGAGCACGCGGGCAAGACCGTACTCGGGCATGAGATCGCCGAAGGCGGCCGATCCCCCGAGCACGAAGATGCGGTAGCTGTCTCTCGACTTCTCGCTGCCGAAGTAGGCGGGAACGGGTCGGATGGTCGTGTCGCCCGAGAAGAAACGTTCGGCGAAATCCAGATTCGTCGTATACGCGTCTCGACCTTCGATCTCAGAAAAAAGCGTAGGAGCCGATCCCACGCCGCCGATGCGCAACGCGAATTCGAGCAGTGCGAAGAGGCCCAGCGGCGCGAGCAGCGTCAGCGCAGCCAGCGCCAATCCGATGTTTCGACGTCTCCGCGGCAGCGCTAGCCCTTCGGTTGGCTGGAGGCGTCGAAGCCCTCGGCCCACTCGCAGCACTGCACTTCGATCATGAGCAGCTGGGGATGTCAGGAACCCCCGATCAGCGGGCCGCGACTCCGGTCCCGCGCACCTCGAACTCGACGCGGCGGTTGGTCATGCGTCCCCGGGCCGTGGCATTGCTCGCGGCCGGTGAAACCGATCCATAGCCGCTCGCAGCGATCCGGGTCGTCGAAATGCCCTGCTCGACGAGGACGTTGAACACGGCTTCGGCCCGCTCCGTCGACAGTGCGAAGTTGCGTTCCCGGGCACCGCTCTCGTCACTGTATCCCTTTATGGCGATCTGGGTGTCGGGATAGCGCTTGAAGGTGTCGGCCAGCTTCTCGAGACGCGTCGCCGCAACCGGGGTGATCTCGGCCGAGTTGAACGCGAACTGGAGGTGCTTCGGAAACCGCACGACGAGGGCACCGCGGCGACGCCGGACGTCGGCGCCCGCGATTTTCTCGATCGCAGACTTCTCCCGGGCGAGATAGCGATCGCCCTCGAAGAGAGACCACACGTACTCGGGCTCCATGACGGGCGCGAACCCCGTGGGGACCTCAAAGGGCGCCGTGAGGATCTCGTACACACCGGCCATTTCGCGCACGACGAACCGGCCCACGCCCTGGACCAGGCCGATGGGCGCACCTTCGAAGATGCCGTCCCTCTCGCTGTATTCGATCACGGCTGCCGGGATCTCGAGAACCCCGTAAGCGAGCGAGATGCAGCCGCGGCGGAATTTGTCGGCTGCCGTGTACTCCGTCTCCGCGGTCGCTGTGGCGGGTAGAAGCGCGAGGCCCAGAAGACCGAGGCCTGCGACTAAGAGAGAAATCCGGTGAATTCGATTGTGCATCAAAGCTCTCCTCGAACGGTGGTCAGCCGATATCGTACACCGTCATTTGCCTTTTCGACCCCCTGAAGCGGCTGAAATCCGGGATCGACGCCTTCGTTTCGATGCAAAAATCTCCATAAAATCCACTAGATAGACGAGAAACCCCAAAACCGACTCCCGCGAAGAGATTTTTCGATTAGGGCCCGGCGAGCTCCGCGGCAAACCCTGTGGGCAGCGGCACGAAGACACGAACCGCGGCGGCGGCGAACCCGTTCGATCCCCGGGGGGAGAATGCGATTTCGAAACCGCAGTCCCGAAATTCCGGAGACCCGAGCTTCGCCGCAATGTCGGACCGCGGCCTCAGAATCGGCACGGTGCCCGCAAAGCCGGCATCCACGAATACCAGCGCCGCCGGCGGCACCGACCGATTCGTCTCGTCCACGGCCCAGCCCGAGATCTTGATTCCGCCGTCGTCGGCGAGGAGGGTCTCGAAGCGGCCGCGAATCCCGCCGGCTTCCAGGGGAATCCACACCCCGCCCGAGGACGCCGCGATCCCCTCGCTTCCCTCCCGTTCCTCGACGGCAAGCTCGACCGAGTGGCCGGGCCATGCGCCGAGCAGGCGGAAATGGGTGCGATAGCCGAGCTCCGATGCCACGTCCTCGGAAAGCGCCACGAAGCGGAGTCGCGCGTCGTCTCCTTCGTCGGGAGCGAGACCCGGCAGCGAGAATTCGAACTCGGGAACGGTGATCTGGGCCGGGTGAGGCGTCTCCCGCTCGAATGTGTGCCTTCGCCCCGGCCGCGGGCGGTGCGCCAGACGAAAGCGACCGTCCTCAAACATCACCACGACCTCGGCCACCCGCGAGCGGCGAACGTCGAACGCGCCGCCGGTGAAGGCCTCTCCCCGGCGGATCACATGGCCGCGCACGGCGTTGCGCACCACGGGCAACAGCCGCCCTTCCGAGGCGACGACGACAGCCAGGGTTCCGTCGTGAGCCTTCGCCACCGCATAGGTCACCGCGGGGCGGACACTCGTGGGAAGAATCAACAGACCCGTCCGGTCCGTTTCCGTGGAACGGTCTCGGACCACGAATACCTCGACCTGATTGGGTCCGTTCCGAAAGGCCCCTTCCGGCAACATCGCCGTGAAGCGCACGCTCTCCGCCGTGGGCTCGAAGCTCCGCGTCAGCGCTCGAACCGTACCGTTCAGCGTCACCGCCAGGTCCAGCGCCTCGGGGAATGCAGGCAAGTCGCCGGCACGCGTCAGCGTCCCCCGAATCAGCGCCGGTATGAATCCGGAAGCGGTGTCGACGTCGTCGTAGTCCGACCGGCCCAGCAGATGCGCCACGAACGGCGAATCCGCTTCGACCCGCAGTGCGCTGACCCTTCGCCCCATCAGCTCCCGATGGGGTCCAACATCGAAGAGATCTGCGTCGACTCCGCGGCCGAACAGATGGCTGATGCGTTTCACGGTGTCGTTCCGGTACGGAAGGTCCGCGGGAAAAACGGCGCGACCGCGCCGCCCGCCGGCCGGGCTCTCGCGTTGGGTCCGATACACGACCTTCCGTTCGAGACGGGACTCTGTTTCATCGAACAGTGCGATGCCATCCACGGGTTCGGCCAGTCGGCCCCCGAGAACGTGCACGAGGGTCGGGAGAACGTCGACAGTCTCCACGTTCCGATCGCTCACCTGCCCTTCGCGCTGCCCGGGCAACTTGATCAGAAGCGGCACGAGGAGAAGGTCCGCCGCGTTGCGCAGCTCGCGGTCGAGTTGACGACTCGGAATCCCGGGCTTGAAGCTCATCCCGTGATCGGAAGTCACAATGAGCAGGGAGCGATCGTAGAGCTCTTCCCGTTTCAGGCGGTCCCGCAGCGCGCCCAGCAGGGTGTCGGCGTAGCCCACCTGCAACAGATGTCGTTGGAGTGCCTGGGTTTCGGCCCAGTCCACGTCGAGAGGGTCGCCCCCATGCTTGCGAACGTTCGGATGGATCGCGGCGGTGGCGTACTCGGTTCCCGACGGCAGATACTTGTAGGGGTCGTGGGGCACGTTGGCATGGAGGAAGTGCAGCGACGGCCGACCGCGGTCGACGATTCGCTCGAGGAACTCCGAGAAGACCCAGCCCATGTCCGACCGGCGGCTGCGCAGCAACCCGTACCAGGCGCCGGAGTCGCCCGGAGTCCGGTTCGCGAAATCTCTCCAGGCGGCCGAGACCCCGGGAAGGTCCGCGGCGAGGTCGGCCGGCAACACGGCGTGGGCGTAGATGAAGCCCAGATCCGAGAAGGCTCCCGCCAGCCGCTCCCCTCGGGAGACCTGCGCGGGCCCGGCGGCACACAGTTCGCGCGGGCACAGCCGCGTGACGGGCTCGAACACGTTCAGATCGTGGGTTCGGGCGAAGAAGGTGAAGAGATTCTGGGGGTACATGGCGCTGGTGGGTGGCCGATCCCACTCGGGGTAGCGACCGGTCACGATGGCCGGAATCGCAAAGTCGGTGGTCTCCGACACGGTGGTGGCGTTGCGAAAGAAGTGTGCCTCGTCCGCCAGGGCCGCGAAGTGGGGAAAGCGGTGCCGATCGATCGCGCCGGACTCATCGACGAGAGCGCTGAGCGGCAATCCGTCGAACACGAGAACCACCACGGAACCGTCGCTTGCCAGCTCAGCCTCGACGTCTGCGGCCGGCGGGGCACGCAGAATCTCGCGAACCGGAGAGACGAAGAAGAAGTGGAGCGGGAACGCGAGCAGGCCGACGCTCGACAGCGTGACGAAGCGACGCAGATTCGCCCAGCGCGCGTAACACACCGCCGCCACCACCCCGAAGCCAGCCGCGATCGCGATGAGCAACCAGCCCGGAACCGACCCGTCGAGGCGAAGGCCCCTCAAACCCTTCAAACCCCTCAAAACGCCAGGCAGGACGATCAGGGAGACCAGGCTGGCCACCACGACCCCGTGCAGGAGACGCGCCTGCGGCCCCAGAACCCGCCCCAACGCCCATTCCAGCACCCCCATCGCCAGGGCGATGGCACCGGGAATTCCCGCGACGAGAACGAGGGCCAGGAGCAGCAG
>JAZFUU010000200.1:0-16150 GCA_036447375.1 Myxococcota bacterium | reverse complement strand
GACAGCGTGCCCGTGAACACCGTGGTCGAGGTATTGGAGAAGGGATACCAGCTGCGAAGTCGCCTGATTCGGCCGGCGCGGGTCGTCGTTTCCGTGTCGTCGTCCCAGGAAGCGGACGAAAAGGGCGAGGACGAAACCACCGAATAGCCTGAGGGCGGTGGATTCGACCCGGAGGGGCGCGATGGGCAAAGTTATCGGCATCGACCTCGGCACGACCAATTCCTGTGTCGCGGTGTTCGAGGCCGGCGAAAGCCAGATTGTCGCCAACTCCGAGGGTGCGCGAACGACGCCCTCCGTCGTTGCCTTTCCGCCCTCGGGCGAGAATCTCGTGGGTCAGATCGCCAAACGGCAGGCGGTCACCAATCCCGAAAACACGGTCTACGCGGTGAAACGCCTGATCGGACGCAAGTTCGAGAGCGACGAGACCACGCGCTTCGCCTCCTTCGCCCCCTTCGCCATCGAGGCGGCCGAGAACGGCGACGCGTGGGTCAAAGTGGGCGACCGCGCCTTTTCGCCCCAGGAGATCTCGGCGAGGGTGCTTGCAAAAATGAAGGACACGGCCGCCGAATTCCTGGGCGAGCCCGTGGAGGACGCGGTGATCACCGTCCCGGCGTACTTCGACGACTCACAGCGTCAGGCCACCCAGGATGCCGGAAAGATCGCCGGCCTCAACGTCCTGCGCATCATCAACGAGACGACGGCTGCCGCGCTTGCCTTCGGCCTCGGTGGCACAGAGAGCAAGAAGCTCGCCGTATTCGACCTGGGCGGCGGCACCTTCGACGTTTCGATTCTCGAGATCGACGAAGGAGTCTTCGAGGTGCTCAGCACCAACGGCGATACGTATCTGGGCGGCGAGGACTTCGACCAGTTGCTCTGCGAATATCTGATCGGCCAGTTCAAAGCCGAGACGGGGATCGAGCTCCGCGAGGACAAGATGGCGCTGCAGCGCATCAAGGAAGCTGCCGAGCGGGCAAAACACGAGCTCTCGTCCTGCGAAGAGACCGACCTCAACCTGCCGTTCATCGCGGCGGACGACGAGGGGCCGAAGCACCTGACGGCGACCCTGACCCGCGAGAAGCTCGAAGAACTCGTGGCGGATCTCGTGGACCGGCTGGTCGATCCGTGCAAAGCGGCGATTGGGGACGCGGGTTGCAGCGCCGAAGAGATCGACGAAGTGATCCTGGTGGGCGGCATGACGCGAATGCCCATCATCGCGCGCAAGGTCGAGGAGATTTTCGGGAAACCGCCGAACAAGAGCGTCGACCCCGACGAAGTCGTCGCCGCCGGCGCGGCCATCCAGGGTGGCGTTCTCTCCGGCGAGGTGAGCAGCGTGTTGTTGCTCGACGTTACGCCGCTCTCTCTCGGCGTGGAGACCCAGGGGGGCGTCGCCACCACGATCATCGAACGCAACACCACGATTCCGACGTCGCAGAGTCAGGTGTTCTCTACCACCGAAGACAACCAGACCGTCGTGAGTGTTCACGTGGTCCAGGGCGAGCGCGACATGGCCGCCGACAACAAGACGCTGGGTCGGTTCGACCTGGTGGGCATTCCCCCGACACCACGAGGCGTTCCGCAGATCGAGGTCAGTTTTGAGATCGACGCCGACGGAGTGGTGAATGTCTCGGCCAAGGACCTCGGCAGCGGGAAGTCTCAGGCGATTCGCGTGACCGCTTCGAGTGGCCTCAGTGAGGGAGATGTCGAGAACCTGATCCGGGAGGCGGCGGATCATTCCGCTGCGGACGCAGAGCGGAGGGAGAAAGTCGAGCTGCGGAACAAGGCCGAGGGATTGGTCTATTCGACGGAGCGCACCCTCGAGGAATTCTCAGAGAACATTTCCGACGACGATCGAAAAGAGATCTTGGCCGTGATCGAGAAGACAGGATCCATTGTGAACGGCGACGACATGGACGCCATTCGCGCCGTCGTTGACGAACTCTCTGCTCTCACCTACAAGATGACCGAGCAGCTATACGCAGAGCTCGGGGGGGGCGAGGCCGAGTAGCCGCCTCCCCAATTCGTAGGCTAATTCGTAAGCTGGTAGGCTGGTCGCTGCCCCCGTCGCGATCCCGAGGACCTCGCATTGTCGAAGCGAGATTACTACGAGGTTCTGGGCGTCCCGCAACGGGCCGACGAAACGGAACTCAAGGCCGCCTACCGGAAGCTCGCCCTCGAGAACCACCCGGATCGAAATCCCGACGATCCCAGCGCCGAAGACCGATTCAAGGAGGCGTCGGAAGCCTACTCGGTGCTCTCGGATTCCGAGAAGCGCAGCGTCTATGACCGCTTCGGCTTTGGCGGGGTCGGGGCCGCCGGGGCCGACCCCGGGGTTCAGGACTTTGGCGATCTCGGGAATTTCACGGATCTGTTCAACGATCTGTTCGGCGATCTGTTTGGCGGTCGCGGCGGAGGTCACCGCGGTCGGGGTCAGCGCGGCGCAGATCTGCGTTACAACCTGGAAATCGAGCTCAAGCAGGTTCTGACCGGGCTCGCGTCGACGATCGATATTCCCAAGACCCGGTCCTGCGCGACCTGCGATGGAACCGGGGCCCGGCCCGGGACCCGTCCCGAACGTTGCGCGCGCTGCCGAGGCGCGGGACAGGTGGTGCTCCAGCAGGGCTTCTTCCGGATCAGCCGACCCTGCGACGAATGCGGCGGTGCCGGCGAGATCGTGCGCGACCGGTGCCGGGAGTGCCGCGGGACGGGACGCACCGAAGGCATGTTTACCGTCAGCGTGCGAATTCCGGCCGGCGTCGAGGACGGCATGCGACTGCGGCTGGCGGGGGAGGGGGAGGCGGGAATCGCCGGAGGGCCGCCGGGCGACCTCTATGTCGTGATATCCATACAGGCACACGGCCTCTTCAGCCGCCAGGGTCCGGATATCCACTGCGAAGTGCCCGTCGCTTTTTCCCAGGCCGCGCTGGGCGCCGAGATCGAGATTCCCACGCTCGAGGGCAAGGTGCGGCTGAAGGTGCCGGAGGGGACCCAGTCCGGAAACATCATGCGCCTGCGCGGCAAGGGGCTGCCCAGCGTCCGGTCGGCGGCGCGGGGCGACCAGCTCGTGCGCATCTTTGTCGAGGTACCGACGCGACTCACCGCGAGGCAGCGCGAACTGCTCGAGAATTTCTCCGACGAAATGGGCACCGACACCTCACCCGTGACCCGGAACTTTTTGGAAAAGCTCCGGGACTTGTTCGAGTAGCCGTCGATGGGTCGCGCGCTTCCGACAGCCTTTCTCGCCGTGGCCCTGCTCGCGGCGTGTGCCGGCCTCGAAGGCACCGCGCGCGCCCCCGCAACCGACGAACAGCGGCTGGCCTTCGCGGCGGCGATGGCGATGGTCGAAGGCGACCCGGTGGCCGCCGAGGCCTTACTCGCGCAGTTTTCCGAGAAATGGCCGCGCAGTCCCCTTGCCGATGATGCCGCCATGCGGTTGGCGGAGTTCGCATTGGAACGCGGCGACCGCGATGCCGCCCTCTCCCATTACCGCTTCGTCATCCGCCGCCACCCCGACGGAGATCAACAGGACCCAGCGCGGGTGCGGGCGGCCGAGATCGAGGTGCTTCGGGGCAACGCGGGGGGGGCCGCGAACATCATGGGGCGGGTCCGACTCGAGCGGCTCAGCCCGCCGGAGCGCCGCGTCGCCTACCGCGTGTTGGCCGACGTGCTGTCCGACCCGGTGATGCGCCTGCATTGGTTGTCGCTTCTGAGGGCCGACGAACCCGATGCGAATGCCGTGGCCCTGATCGACGTCGAGATCGACGAGGTTCTGGTCAACCTTGAAGAAGACGAACTCGAGCGCGCGGCTCGGCAGGCCGGGACCGAAATTCCCGCCGCTCGCATCGAGATAACGATCGCGGAGCGAAGCCTCGAGGGGGGCGACCTGGGCGAGGTGCGTGCAGCTCTCTCGCGCGCCGTCGCCCTGTCCATCGCGCCCCAATACGCCAGCCGTCTGCGCAGGGTGATCGAGCGCTATCGATTGCGCCAGCAGGGGCCGCCGGACATGGCCGATCTTCCCACCTTCGCCGAGTTGGAGGATCGCCCGGTGCCGGCCGCGGCACCCGCGCTGGGCACGATCGGCGTCGTGCTTCCCCTCTCCGGACGCTTTGCCGGTTTCGGGGAGGAAGTGCTCCAGGGCGTTCTTCTCGCCGCTGGAGTTTTTGGCGCCCGAGGCGATCCCTCAGCCGAATCGCGGGTGCAGATCCTGATCCGCGACTCGGCGGGTCGCCCGGAACTCGCAGCGGAGGCGGTTCGCGAACTCGCGCGGGATCGGCGAGTCGGGGCGATCATCGGACCGCTGCTCGCGGGCGAGTGCGAGTCGGCGGCGCGGGCTGCCGAGGATGCGGAGATTCCCCTGCTGGCATTGACGGCGCGTCCCGAGATCGCGCGAGAGCGTCCGTACGTCTTCCGCGTGCGCACCATGCCGCGCGAAGAGGTGCAGAGTCTCATCGATCATGCCATGCGCGTTCTGGGCGGGCTGACCTTTGCCATTCTCTATCCACGCGACGCCTATGGCCGCGGACTGCGGGACCTGTTCTGGGACGGCGTCGAGGCGCGGGGCGGAGAAATCGTCGGTGTGGCGTCCTACGACCCCGAAGCGACGGACTTCGCGGAGCCGATCCGACGCCTGGTGGGGTACGTCCTGCTGAGCGATGAGGAGAAGGATCTGCTCAAGGAACGCGACGAGATGCGTCGCAGCGCGCGCAGGCTTCCGCCCGAGGAGGCGCTGTTGCTTCGGCAGGAGGCATTGGCGCTGGCGGGGCCCGACGGAGCTCCGCTGCCGCCCATCGTCGATTTCGATGCTCTGTTCATCCCCGAGTCTTACGAGCGCGTGGTTCTGATCGCGCCGCAGCTCGCCTTTCACGAGTTGACCGGCACCCGGCTCCTCGGGCCCAATGAGTGGTACCACCCGGATTTGGTCGAAATCGGTCGGAATCATGTCGAGGGTGCCTTGTTTACGGCGCGGTTCTTTGCGGACAGCCCACTTCCCTACGTGCGGCGTTTCGCGCAGCGCTTCGAAGCGGCCTTCCGTGCCGCGCCGAAAGCCTTCGGCGCCCAGGGTTTCGACGCGGCCAATCTGGTGCTGGTGCAGATGGCCCTCGGCCGCGATTCACGCGAGGAAATCCGTGACGGGGTGCTGGGGACCCAGGCCTATCCCGGGGTGACCGGCATCCTCTCCATGCGTGCCGACGGCAATGCCCACAAGCGACCCTTCCTGGTCGAGGTCAAAAAAGGTCGGTTCGTCCAAGTCGAGTAGGCCCGTTCCCGAGCCAACAGATTCCTTCGATCCTTCTCACGGCGGTAAAGTCGAGACCGCGCCGCGTCGAAAATGGTGGCATGGAGGACTCGCCCCCGGGCTTCTCGATTCCGGAAGAACTGCCGATCGTGCCCCTTCGGGAGATGGTGGTCTTCCCCTACATGGTTGTTCCGATCTTTGTCGCCCGCGAGCGTTCGATCGCGGCTGTCGAAGAGGCCATGGACGGCGATCGCATGCTGCTCCTGGCCGCCCAGCGAGATCCGGAGGTCGACGCCCCGGAACCGGACGATATCTATCGGGTCGGCACCGTGGTCATGGTCATGCGGATACTGCGCATGATGGATGGCCGGGTGAAAGTCCTGGTGCAGGGGGTCGCCAAGGCTGCGATCGAGTCCTACGTGGAATCGGAACGAGCGACCTGGGTTCGGGTCACCCGCCTGGATTCGGACGAGGACGGCGCCTGGTGCGTCGAGTCCGAGGCCCTCATTCGTACCGTGCGATCGCGGGTGGAGGAGCTGCTTCCTCTCAAAAACCTGCCCCCGGAAGTCTTGTCGGTCACCGCCAATGTTCACGAGCCGGGTCGGCTCGCCGACCTCGTGGCGTCGAACCTCAAGCTGCGACTCATCGAGGCCCAGGAAGTGCTCGAGATCGTCGACCCCCTGGTGCGGTTGCGACGGGTCGATGCCCTGCTGCGACGCGAACTCGATGTGACCACCGTGCAGGCCGAAATCCAATCGCAGGCCCAGGACGAGATGAGTCGCGGGCAACGCGAGGCGTATTTACGCGAGCAGCTGCGAGCCATCCAGGCCGAGCTGGGCGAGACCGATCCGCGGATCGAGGAAGTCGAGGACTACCGGGCGAAGGTCGAGGAAGCGGGGCTTCCCGAGGAGGCGCTGGCCGAGTCCATGCGTCAGCTTCGGCGCCTGGAGCGCATGCACCCGGAGGGTCCCGAAGCCCAGGTCGTTCGGAGCTATCTCGACTGGATGGTGGAGCTTCCCTGGTCCCACAGTTCGCCCGACCGACTCGACCTCAGCAATGCCCACGCCATCCTGGATGAGGATCATGCGCACCTGCGTGGCATCAAGGAGCGCATCCTCGAATATCTGGGGGTCTGCAAGCTTCGCGGCGATTCGCGGGGCCCGATTCTCTGCTTCGTTGGACCGCCGGGGGTCGGCAAGACTTCGCTCGGCCGTTCGATCGCGCGGGCCATGGGAAGGGAGTTCGCGCGGGTGTCGCTTGGCGGAGTGCGGGACGAGGCGGAAATTCGCGGTCACCGGCGCACCTATGTGGGGGCGCTCCCCGGACGCATCATTCAGGGGCTCAAGCAGGCCGGGACCAACAATCCGGTGTTCATGCTGGACGAGATCGACAAGCTCGGAGCCGACTTCCGCGGAGACCCCTCTTCGGCGCTGCTCGAAGTGCTCGATCCCGAGCAGAACTCGAATTTCAGCGATCACTATCTGAATGTGCCGTTCGACCTGTCAAAGACTCTGTTCATCGCGACGGCCAACCTCCTGGACCCGATTCCCGGGCCGCTCCGCGACCGCATGGAGGTGATCCGGCTGTCCGGCTACACCCCGGAAGAGAAGACCGAGATCGCCCAGTCGTATCTGATACCGCGGCAGGTGAGGGAGCATGGGCTGCCCGCGGATCGGATTCGGTGGTCTTCCGCCGGCGTGCGCACGATCGTGACGGACTACACGCGGGAGGCCGGGGTTCGCGAGCTCGAACGGCGTGTTGCGGCGATCTGCCGCAAGTCGGCTCGACGGGCCGCCGAGGGCGACGAGTCGCCCATGGCGCTCACCGTTCGCTCGATCCGTCGTCTCCTCGGCCCGCCCCCCTACCTATGGGATCGTCCGCGGACCCGCGGCGAAGTGGGTGTGGCCAACGGCCTGGCGTGGACCGAGAGTGGGGGTGAAGTGCTAACGGTCGAGGCCACCATGACCCGTGGCAGCGGTCTGATGCTCACCGGTCAGCTCGGCGATGTGATGAAGGAATCCGGTCAAACGGCCCTCACCTACGTGCGCGGCACCGGGGTGGAGCTCGACTTCGACGAGGCCTTGTTCCAGCGACACGAGGTGCACGTGCACGTCCCCGCCGGGGCGACGCCCAAGGATGGACCTTCGGCGGGGATCGCCATCGCTACGGCCATCACGTCCCTCGCGACACGCATTCCCGTGCGCGCCGATGTGGCCATGACCGGCGAGGTGACGCTGCGGGGTCGCGTGCTGCCCGTCGGTGGCGTGCGTGACAAGGCCCTGGCCGCGCTGCGTGCGGGGATTTTTCGCTTGATCCTTCCCCGGCAGAATCTTCAGGACCTGGAGGAGATTCCCAAGGATCTCAAGCGCAAGCTCACCCTGATTCCCGTCGATCATCTGGACCAGGTCCTGGAAGCGGCCCTCGAGTCGTTTCCCATTCGCCGCGCCGCCCGGCCGACGATCGCCCTGGGCGAGTCACGCGCCCCCGTCGCATCCGCGAAATCCCGGTAAGCTGCCTCGTGTGCAGCTCCGCGATCTCGGCGAGTTCGGTCTCATCGACCGGATCGAGAGGGCCTCGCGCCGTCTAGGTCCATCGCGCGGTGGCGCCTCGTCCGGCGTCGCCTCGTCCGGCGTTGCCTCGTCCGGCGTTGTACTGGGAATCGGCGACGATGCCGCGATCCTGCGAGCGGGACCCCGCGAAGATCTGGTCGTCACCACCGATGCGCTGGTCGAGGACGTGCATTTCCGCTGGAGCAGCGAAAGCCCCCGGATCGTCGGCCGCAGGGCCCTGGTCGCGAGCCTGTCGGACCTGGCGGCGATGGGGGCGCGCCCCCTGGGATTTACCTGCGCCCTGGTGGCGCCCCCGGATCTGCCCCTCGCGACCTTCGATGGTCTCGTGGGGGGGTTGTTGCGGGAAGCCCGGACCCACGGGTGCCCACTGGTGGGAGGCAATCTGAGCCGCGGCCGCGAGACCTCCCTGACCCTGACCGCGATGGGGGCGGTGACGCGAGGACGCGCTCTGACGCGATCCGGAGTGCGCGTCGGAGATCGGATCTGTGTGACGGGGGCGTTGGGGGCCGCTGCCCTGGATCGGGCCCGGGCAGAGAGCGGTCTCGGGCGGGTGCGCCGCGTTCCGGCTCCGCGCCTGGCTGCGGGACGGGCTCTGGGTCGCCTTCGCGGCATGGGGGCATGCATCGACGTCTCGGACGGGCTCGAGGCGGACCTCGGGCACCTGCTGAGACCCTCGGGGATGGCGGCGAGCCTGGACCTCGCCGCCGTGCCGCGTCCGCCCCGCTTCTCGGCCCGCTGCGCGCGCCTCGGGCTCGATCCCGACCGGCTGGTCCTGGCCGGCGGCGAAGACTACGAGTTGCTGTTCACGCTTCGGCGGCGGGCCCCTTCCGCCTGCGTGCTCTCGCGCCGGCTGCGGGTCCCCGTAGCGGAGATCGGACGCGTGACGGCCACAGCCCCGGGACGGGGTCGAACGAGTCGAACGAGTCGGGCGAGGGAGCGGGAGGGCGGCTGGCGCCATTTCTGAAACACGCTTCGACGTCAAGATGCACCCGGCGATCACCGATAGGCAAGGCGTGCGAGTGACGTTGACGCATAAATTTGTCGTGGGCTCACTGTTGGTCGGTGGGACCGTCGCGGGGGTCCCGGTTCTGCTGGGCGTGACGGGCATCGATACGTCGCCCTGGCTCTCCCCGTCTGTGGCCCTTCTCGCGGCCGCCGGCATCGGATTCATCCTGTCCCGCGACCTGACCCACACATTCCAGGGGCTTCGGACGGCCACAGAGAAGATCAGCCGCGGCGATCTCCGGGTGCGGGTCGCGGTTGCGGAAAACCCGATGTTTCCCGATGAGACCGATGGGCTCGCCCGAAGCGTCCAGAACATGGCGGGGAATCTGCGGGAACTGGTCGAGCACGTGCAGAGTACCGGCGACCGGGTTTCGACGGCGGCCCACGATCTGACCCATGTCGCCCAGGAAGTGAGCGGGAAGAACGCTGAGATCTCATCGACCGTATCGCGGCTGGCTTTGACCGTCTCGGAGCAACAGAAACTCCTCCAGGATGCGACGGTGCTGATTCACGAGATCGCCTCGACGATCGAGCTCAATGCTTCTCGGGCTCGGGAGGCGTTTGGTTTCGCAGCCGAGGCCAATCAGAAGGCCAACTCGGGCGTGAACGTCGCCCGTCTGGCGATCGAGAAGATGCGGACGGTCTTCGAGCGTGTGGAGAAGTCGGAGGCGCGGGTCTTCGAACTCGAGGAGAAGACACGCCACGTGGGTCAGATCACCGGAATGATCACCAGCGTGGCGAGCCACACGAATCTGCTCTCATTGAATGCCTCGATCGAAGCGGCCCGCGCGGGCGAGGCGGGTCGCGGCTTTTCGGTGGTTGCCGACGAGATCCGCAAGCTCGCAGAGAGCGCAGGGGAAAGCGCTGAGGAGATCGCGAATCTCATCAACGAGATCCAGACCGAGACGAATGAGGTCGCCGATGAGATCCGCGCATCCAGCCTCGGCGTGCGAGAGGGCCGCGAGGACATGGACACGATGGCCGATTCTCTCGAGCACATTCGTTCCGCCGTCAGCGAAGCGGCGTCCCGCTCTGAAGAGATCTTTCTCGGTGCGGACTCGCACACCCAGAGCGCCGACCGCATGGTCGAGGCGATGGACGAAGTGGGAAAAGTCGCGATCGGCAATGCAACAGCCCTCGAGGCTGTCGTAAGCACGTCGCGCCAGCAAGCCGATTCCATGACCGAAATGGTGCATTCATCCCAGTCGTTGACCGAGCTCGCCGAGCAGCTGCGCACCGTGCTCCGGCGATTCGACACCGGAGACGGGCATCCCGGTACACGCATGAGGCGAGAGGTATGAGCGAGTTGGCGACGGCGCGCGAGAACGAGCGGCGACTGCTCAGCTTCGAGGTGGGCGGGGCGCGGTTCGCGCTGCCGATTTCCGGAGTGATCGAAGTGGCCAAGGTCGATTTCATCGCGTGCATTCCGACCCTGCCGGTGGAGATCGGAGGCGTGATCAATCACCGCGGCGACGTGCTCCCGGTGCTTCGGCACGGTTCGCTGCTCGATGTGGATCGGGCGGATTCGTCGGATCCGACGCATGTGCTCGTGGTTTCCGATCCACCGACGACGAGTGGAACGCGTCTCGGTCTGCTGGTGGATCGGGTCCTCGGGCTCGTGGACGGCGACCCGGCGGTTGGGACCGGGACCGGCCCCGTGGCGGAAAGGCGGCCGATCGACGGTCGTGTGTCCGGCGTGATCGATCCGCAGCGGCTCGTCGCTCGGGCTCGAGAAGTAATCGAACGCTCCCTGGTTCGGAGCGGGTAATTCAGAGTCATTCTGGAGAGGTGAGACATGGCCCGAATTCTTGTCGCGGATGATGCGTCCTTCATGCGGGAGATGATCCGCGAGATCGTGGAGACGGATGGCCACGAGGTGGTCGGCGAGGCGTCGGACGGAGAGGAGGCGTTCACGGAGTTCAAACGCCTGAAACCAGATGTCATCACGATGGATATCGTGATGCCGCGCTGTTCCGGTATCGACTCCACCCGGAAGATCGTCGAGCTGGACCCCAGTGCGTGCGTGGTGATGTGCAGTGCGCTGGGCCAGGAGAGTCTGGTCAAGGAGGCGCTCGAAGCGGGAGCTCGCGACTTCGTCGTAAAGCCCTTCAAGCCCGACGATGTTCTCGCGACGATCGCGAAGGCGATGGCGAAACAGGGCTAGGTCGGGGATCGGGCAGCAGCGACGAGCAGAGACCGGCAAGGGAAGGCGACACAGCGTGGACATGGGAAAGTATCGCGCGATCTTCATCGACGAAGCGACGGAGCACGTCGCGGGGATCAGTTCTTCCCTGCTCGAACTCGAGAAGCAGCCGGGTGACGTAGAGGCCATCGACGACATCTTCCGCAGCGCCCACTCGATCAAGGGCATGGCCGCCTCCCTGGGCTACGACTCGATTACGGAAATCGCGCACGGCATGGAAGACCGAATGCAGGCCATCCGCAGTGCCGGAAGCGTGGGTGGCAAAGAAGAGCTGGGACTGCTCTTCCGCGGGCTCGATGCCCTGGAATCGATGGTGGCGGCCGTGCGTACCGACGGCGAGGCGCCGCCGCCCCGTCCCGAGGTGGTCGCCGCGTTTGCCGACGACGTTTCGCCCGAGGCGGGCGACCCAAAAAAAAAAGCCCTGAGCTCTCTCGACCCGCATTGAGCTCCAGTTCTTCCCGGCGGGAGCCGTCGCAGGACCCTCCCACCGCGACCCCGCCGCCTTCGGTCCGCGTCAAGACGCAGACCCTCGATCGCTTCTTGAGCGCCGTCGGCGAGGTGATCCTCAGCTCGAGCCAGCTGCGCGCCTCGGCCGATACCCGCCTCGAATCCAAGAACCTCGCGGGAGGCCTCGATCGCATGGATCGGGTCGTCGGCGAGCTTCAGAGACGGGCGGTGGAGATGCGCACCACTCCCCTGCTGCGCATTCTGGAGCCGCTTCGGCGCGTCGCCCGGGAAGTCGCACAGCTCTCCGACAAGCGCGTCGAGGTCGAGATCCGCGGCTCCGAACTCGACCTGGACCGATCGATTCTCGATCGTCTCAGCGATCCCCTGGTGCATCTCGTGCGAAACGCGGTGGATCATGGCATCGGGAATCCAGCGGCGCGGGTCGCCTTGGGAAAGAGCGAGGTGGGGCATGTCCGCATCGAAGCGCGCCGCGAGAAGGATTCGATTCGCATTGCCGTGAGCGACGACGGGGAGGGCATCGATCTGGAGTCCGTCCTGACGCGGGCGGTGGAGCAGGGCCTGGTCGTCCCCGACCTGGCGGAAGATCTTGCGCCCGAGGACATCGCGGCTTTTGTGTTCCACCCGGGGCTGTCGACGGCTGGGAGCGTATCTCGAACTTCGGGGCGGGGCGTCGGAATGGATGCCGTGCGCGCCAGAATCGAGTCGCTGGGGGGCCAGGTCGAGCTGACCACCGAGCCCGGAGTTGGAACCACCACGACCCTCGTGGTTCCCATCACCGCCGCGGTACAGCGCGTCCTCTTGGTACAGGTCGCCGGGGAGACCCTGGCGATTCCGATTCGCAAGGTGGAGCGCGTCGTCGAGGTCGACTCGGACCAGATCGAGCGCACGGGGACCGAAGCCTTCGTCCTGATCGACGACGATCCCGTGCCGGTTTTGCTCTTGGCCGAGCGGATGGGTCTTGCCGAGCGGACGGATCTCGAGGCGCGCGAGATGTCCGGACCGTTGAGCCTCGTTCTGACCACGGTGCGCGGCGAACGCGTTGCGCTGCTCGTGGAACGGGTTGCGGGTCAGCAGCAGATCTACGTAAAACCACTCCCGGCTCTGCTCGTGAACGTGCGCGCTGCCGCGGGCCTCACCATTCTCGGGGACGGTCGCCCCGTATTCCTTCTCGACCTGAATCAGCTGGCGTGAACTCAGAATCTCGGAGCCCGGTGAGCGCCGCCATTTCGCGACTGACTTCCGTTGCCGACGCCGGAGCGGAAGCTGCCGCCAAGGTGCTGGCCGAACTGGTGGGGTGCGCGGTCTCCCATCGCCAGCCGGTAGACCGGTCGCACGGTTCTGCGGGCCGGACGAAAGACCGAAGCACCGGGATATTCTTCGAAGTGAGCGGGGATCTCTTCGGAGGGGTGGCGCTGCTGTTCGGACCGCGATCGCACGACCGGGTCGTGCGATGCCTGTTGGGCGACGGCGACGGCGGCGATCTCGATCCCGAAGCGGCGTTCTCGGCGGTGTGCGAACTAAGCAACATCGTGGCTTCCAGGACGGTCTCGGCCGTGGCCGACACGCTCGGTGCCAGGATTCTCCTGTCGCCCCCGAATTTCGCCACTGGAAGGGCCGAGTACGCACTCGAGAGCTGGGTCTCCGAGCGTCGTCGGCTCGGCCCGGTCCTGCGCTTCGAGAGTGAGCTGGCCGACATTGAGGGCTCGTTCGAGGCCCTGTTGGTGTTCATCGTCGCATCCTAGGCTCGCCGCTCTCTGCAAGAGTCTGATACTGTCGTTCGATGAATCGCGATCAAGTACGCGCACTGCTCGAGGGCGTGCGGCGGGGTGATGTCGATCCCGAGTCTGCCCTCGAGGACCTGGCGCGGCTTCCGTTTGTCGATGTTCCCGACGCGCGGGTCGACACCCACCGCGCTCTCCGACAGGGTCTCCCCGAAGTCGTCTACGGACCGGGCAAGTCGGTCCGGCAGATCGTCGCCATCGCCCGGGCATTGATCGGCGCGGGACAGGAGGTGATGGTCACCCGGGTGGAGCCGGAGGTCGCGGAGCCGCTTCAGCGCGAGCTGTCGGACGGGGACTACGATCCCGTCAGCCGCATTCTCTGGTTTGGACGATCCGAGAGTGCCATAAGCGGCAAGGGAACGATCGTCATCGTGTCGGCGGGAACCGCCGATACGAAGGTCGCCGCCGAGGCCGAGCAGGTGGCGCGGCGCTTCGGAAACAAGGTCGAATCCCTGGCGGACGTTGGAGTGGCGGGAATTCACCGTCTGCTGGCGTCTAGCGACGTGCTGCGCGCGGCGCGGGTGCTGATCGTCGTGGCGGGTATGGAGGGTGCGCTTCCTTCGGTGGTGGGCGGCATGGTGGACAAGCCTGTGATCGCGGTGCCTACGAGTGTGGGCTACGGAGCGGCATTCGGGGGAATCGCGGCGTTGCTGGGGATGCTGACCAGTTGTGCCTCGAATGTGACCGTCGTCAACATCGACAACGGTTTCGGAGCCGCCTATGTCGCAACGCTCATCAACCGGCTCTAGGAGCAAGCGCGCCGGAGGCGCGCGCGCAGCGAGGCAACGCCGAGCGGAGTCGGAGCGAAAGCGCGCCGGAGGCGCGCGCGTGCTTCACCTGGATTGCTTTTCCGGCATCGCCGGAAACATGTTCCTGGCCGCGCTGCTCGACGTCGGCCTCTCGCGTCGGGATCTCGAGAAGGATCTGGCCGGTCTCGGTGTCGAGCATCGTCTTCGCGTTCGCCGCGTGACTCGGGGACCGCTGTCGGCCCGATATCTGGACGTCCGCGTTCCGAAATCCCGAGTCCACCGCCATGGACGCTCGTATGTCGAGATCCAACGGCTGTTGAAAAAGGCCCGCCTGGCCGCTGAGGTTCGCGAACGAGCTCTCGCCATCTTCGAAGCCATGGGCCGAGCCGAGGCCCGGGTGCACGGTCAGCCCATCGAGAAGGTCCACTTCCACGAGGTGGGGGCCGTCGATGCGATCGTCGACGTGACCGGCGCGGCCATCGGGCTGTCGCGCCTGGGCATCGAGAGAGTCACCGCATCGCCCGTCGGGCTCGGCCATGGCGGCACGGTAGAAACCGAACACGGGCGCCTGCCGCTGCCCGCGCCGGCGACCCTCGAGCTCCTGCGCGGTATTCCCACGGTTCCGGCCCACGTCGACTGGGAGACGGTGACGCCCACCGGTGCCGCGATTCTTCGAACCATCGTCGACGACTATTGCGGGCTTCCCGCCATGACGATCACCTCCATCGGCCACGGGGCCGGAGAGGACCGACGGGGACCCATGCCCAACGTGTTGCGCGCCGTGCTGGGCCGCGGGGGGGGCAGCCGGTCGGATCGCATCGTGACCCTCGAGACGAATCTCGACGATCTCGTTCCCGAGCATTTCGACTACATGATGGAACGGCTTCTCGAGGCCGGGGCGCTCGACGTGTCCCTCCAGCATCTCCAGATGAAGAAGAACCGGCCGGGTTTCCTGGTCCGGGTTCTGGCCCGGCCCTCGGATCGGATCGCCCTTGCCGCGGTGTTGTTTGCAGAATCGACCACCGCCGGCGTCCGGACCACGGAGAGCGACCGGCTCCTGCTCGAGCGGGAGCAGCGGCGTGTCGTCACCCCGTATGGCCGTCTGGGCGTGAAGTTGATCTTCAATGGCGATGGGCGAGTGCTGGTAACCGCCGAATACGACGACTGCAAGCGAGCCGCCAAACGGTCGGGGGCGCCGCTGCGCGACGTCGTACGGGCCGCGGAGGAGGCGGGGCGTGCGCTCGTCGAGTGACGCCGGGCTCGATTCTTCGATCCCCCGGTGGGCCCCCTAGGGGAATGTTCTTTCCTGAAACGCGTTGACAGGCCCGTACAGCCGCTCCTAGCATAGATCCGCCGAATGATGATGGAGGGTGAAATGGCAGATCTTCCGAATGCCGTAGTAAAGCGGCTTCTCACCAAGCACGGGGGCGGCCTTCGGGTATCGGGCTCCGCGCTCACGCTGGCGGTCGCTGCCGCCGAGGACTACATCGGGCGACTCGCGAAAGAGGCCCAGGCCTCGGCAGAAGCGAACCGGCGCAAGACGGTGATGGACAGCGACATCGAGACCGCAAGGGCTCGTCTTTCTACCGGCTAAAGAGAACTTCTACCGGCCAAAGAGAACGGCCCCGGGGACGAACCCCCGGGGCCGTTTTTCGATCAGAGCCGAAGCTCGGCTACATGCCCATGCCGGGCATCCCGCCCATTCCGGACGGCATGCCGCCGCCGCCGCCTCCGCCCTCCTTGTCGTCGGGCTTCTCTGCGACCATCGCCTCGGTGGTGAGCAGCAGCGACGCGACGCTGGCCGCGTTCTGCAGCGCCGTGCGCACGACCTTGGTCGGGTCGATCACGCCGGCCTTCAGCAGATCTTCGTACTCCTCGGTTTGCGCATTGAAGCCGTTGTTGCCCTTGGCCGACTTCACCTTGTCGATCACGATGGAGCCGTCGATCCCCGCATTCTCGGCGATGCGACGAAGGGGCTCTTCCAGCGCCTTGCTGATGATGTTGATTCCGGCCTGCCGCTCCTGATTCGCCGGCTCGAGAGTCTCGAGGATCTTCTGCGTCCGGATGAGGGCGACGCCGCCGCCGGCGACGATGCCCTCTTCGACCGCAGCGCGGGTGGCGTGCAAAGCGTCTTCCACCCG
>JAZFUU010000199.1:0-11068 GCA_036447375.1 Myxococcota bacterium | reverse complement strand
GAATTTCCATTCGCGGCGCCCGCGCCTTCGAAGTCGATGCGGCCGTTCTCGCCACGGCCGCACCCGACGCGGCGGGCCTCGCCACTTCGATGCTCTCGTCCGCCGAGCGCGACGGTCTCGACGGGGTCCGATACACGCCGGGAATCTCCGTCGCGGCCGGACTGCGCCGACCGTTTTCTCCGCATCCACTCGAGATCGGGTACCCGCCCTCCGAGAAGTCGCCCCTGGCCTCCGCCCTGCTCGAGCCGGGGGTGCACGGCGGCCGCGTCCCGGGCGGCCAGGGCCTGGTTACCCTGCGTGCCACGGGTGCCTGGAGCCGGGAACACATGGAGGCTCCCGACGACGTCGTGAGGAAGGAACTCGGCGCGGCGTTCGAACGCAGCCACCCGGACTACCGAAATGCAGTCGGCTTTCGCTGCGTGCTGCGGGTGGCGCGCGCGCTTCCGCGTTTCGACGTTGGACGCTACCGGTCGATTGAGCGCTTCGACCGGGTGCAGGCCGATTGGCGCCAGCGCGGGCGGCGGCTCTATTTCGCCGGCGACTATCGGGTCGATCCATCCTGGAATGGAGCGGTCATCTCCGGCACCCGCGCTGCTGCCGAGGCGGAATCCGATCTCTCGGGTTCCTGATGTCGACGGTCACTCCAGATGCGCGATCGTCACGCCGTCTCCGCCCTCGTCGGGGGCCCCGGGAACGAAGCGGCGGGTGTAGGGAGATTCGGCGAGATAGCGCCGGGCCGCGTCGCGCAGAGCTCCGCTGCCCAGGCCGTGAACGATCACGAGCTTGGGCCGTCCCGTCGATAGGGCGCGGTCCAGGGCGTAAACCAGGCGGTCGAGCGCTTCGTCGACGCGCAGTCCGCGCAGATCACAGCGGCCGCTCTCCACGGCTTCAGCCTCCGAGACCGCCGGTTCCGACGTCGTCGCGAGCGGGGGCCGCGGTTGCGGGGGCGGACGCATCGTCGCATCCACGGCGCCCACGCGTCCCACGGGCACGAGCACCCGCGCGCTGCCGATCTGCACCTTGCAACGCCCGCGTCGGTCCGGCATCGCGACCAGCACCCCGACCCCTCCCCCCAGGATTCGCACCGGGTCGCCGGCCTTCGCGGTGCGCCAGTCGACGGGATTCGGTGCCTCGTCTTCCGGCGATGTGAGCCCCGCCTTTTCCTGGGAACGCTGGGTCGTCTCCTGGAGACTCTGGATCCGCCCCCGGGCTCTGGCGGCTCCCTGGGCCGAACCCTCGCGTTGGAGCCGGCGGATCACTCCGGCGATCTCGGAGTGGGCGTCTCGGAAGCGGGTCTCCAGATCGTCGCGCATGGACCGGAACAATTGATCACGTCGGGTCTGCAGGGCCTCGAGCTTTGCGCCGTACTCCCTGCGAGCGGCCTCGGAGATCCGGCGCGATCGAGTGGCTTCGGTTTTCTCGTGCTCGAGGGCTGCCCGGGTGGCGCCCAGATCGGCGAGCATGCGATCCAGGCGACGATCCTCGCGGGAGAGCAACTCGTTCGCGCGTTCGATGACCTCGCCCGCCAGCCCCATGCGCGAGGCGACCGCGGTGGCCGATGAGCTTCCCGGGGTTCCCAGGCGCAGCCGATAGGTCGGTTCCAGGGTCTCGGAATCGAACTCCACGCTGGCGTTGGCGAAGCGCTCATCCACCGCCGCCATCTCCTTCAGCAGGTTGTAGTGGGTCGTCGCGATCACACGCGCACCCGAGTTCGCCAGGGATTCGAGCACGGCCTGGGCCAACGCTGCGCCTTCTCCCGGATCCGTCCCCACACCGACCTCGTCGAGGGCGATGAGAGAGCGCGTGTTGGCGGAGCCCACGATTTCGGCCAGGTTCGCCATGTGCGCCGAGAACGTGGACAAGCTCTCGCGGATGCTCTGTTCGTCGCCGATGTCGGCGCAGACCGCGTCGAAGATATCGA
The DNA here is from genome assembly GCA_036447375.1 of Myxococcota bacterium. Classification (GTDB taxonomy): domain Bacteria; phylum Myxococcota_A; class UBA9160; order UBA9160; family SMWR01; genus JACZXC01. Next base: position 9,147 of record JAZFUU010000199.1, on the reverse strand, counting down.
CGCGGGTGCCCTCCGAGGCGGGCACGTGCAGGCCCGCTCGAGCGAACAGGGCGGCCAGAGCAACGGCCTTGAGCGCTACCGTTTTCCCGCCGGCGTTGGGACCCGATACCACCAGCACGTGAAAGCTTTCGCCCAACCGGATGTCGTTGGGCACGGTCTGGTCTCGGGGGATGATCGGGTGTCGCAACTGGGGCAGCCGAAGAACGCCCGAATCGCCGAGTTCCGGCGCCACCGCATCCATCTCGTCGGCAAGATGGGCGCGCGCGTAGGCCAGGTCGATGGCCGCGAGAATTTCCAGGCCCGCCAGGGTCGCGTCGCTGCCCGTCGCTGCGCGTTCCGACAGCTCTCGAAGAACGCGCAGGGTCTCGCGTTCGATCGCGAGCTCGGCCTGCCTCAGGCGATTGTTCAGCTCGACCAGCGCCTGGGGCTCGATGAATACCGTCGTCCCCGAGTTGGACGCGTCGTGGACGATGCCGCGCACACTCCCGCGCGCGTCGGCGCGGACGGGCAGCACGTAGCGGTCGTTGCGCACGGTGTAGTAGGAGTCCGAGAGGGAGGAGGCGACGGCCGGGTCCCGCAGGGTTTGCTCGATCTTGCGCTGAATCTCGGCAGAGAGGCCACGCGCTTCGGCCCGGGCGCGGGCCAGGGCCCGAGAGGCCGAATCCCGGACCTCGCCGGAGGGCTCCAGGCCGCGATCGATGTCTGACTCGAGCCCGGCGTCCACCGCGATCGAGGCGGCGCGGAGTTCGAGGCGGGGAGCCTTGTCTCGCCTCAGGTGAAAAAAGCGAGCGGTCTGGCGCAGGGCGGACAGGGTGGCGCCGATACCGAGCAGTTCGCGGGCCGACAATACCCCGCCCTTGTGCGCGCGCAGCAGGGCGGCCTGTACATCCACGGCGGCTGCGAGGGGGGGGCGATCTCCGTCCCGCAGGGTCGAGCGGGCCTCGCTGGTTTCGGCCTGGCGGTCGCGCATGCCCTCGAGGTCCGGCTCGAATAGATCCGTGGGAATGATTTCGCCGGGAGCCGATCCCAGCAGGAGCCGCCGCCCGTGCGGTGTCTGGGCGTGTTTCACCAGCTGCTCGAGAACCTGTCTCCAATCGAGACGTTCCAGTGTCTTCTGCGAGACGCGGAATCCCATCTGCACATTCTAGAGGCCCACGCGGAAAGTCGACCGCCAACGGGGTGTTCATTCGGATGCGTTTCCGGCCGAAACGGTGCGGGTGGCCGACAACACGCCGACCGAAGCGATCCTCGACGCGACCCGGGGGCTCGATGGCTGGAGCGTCCAGCGGATCCTGGAGTCCATTCACGGTCAGGATCTCAACGCCGTCAGCGCCGTGGGCCGGGTTCTGCCCGATGTTGCCCGCGCGGTGAACGTGCTGGCCGGCGTGCTCTCTGGCGGCGGGACCTGGTTCAACGTGGGAGCGGGCACCAGTGGCCGCATGGGCGCGCTGGACGCCGCCGAGATCCCCCCCACCTTTGGCCTCTCGACCGACCGGGTTCAGGCCGTCGTGGCCGGAGGCGAGCGGGCCCTGGCGCGGGCGGTGGAGGGCGCCGAGGATGACGCCGAAGCTTCCGCTCTGGAGTTGCGTCAACGCGGACTCGCAGCCGGAGATGCCGTGGTTGCCATTTCGGCCAGCGGCCAGACACCGTTCGTTCTGGGGAGCCTCGCTGCGGCGCGCGAGGTCGGGGCCCGCACGATCGGCATCACCTGCAATCCCGCGTCGCCTCTGGCCGAGGCCGTGGAGATCGCCCTGGTGCCCCGAGTGGGTCCGGAGGTCATCGCCGGCTCGACCCGCATGAAGGGCGGTCTCGCCCAGAAGATGCTGCTCCACCTGATGTCGACCACGGTGATGGTGAGACTCGGCTACGTCGAAGGGAATCTGATGACCTGCCTGACCGGGGCGTCCGAGAAACTTCGCGGCCGGGCCGTGCGGATCGTGATGTCGCTGGGGCCCACCGACGAAGCCCGTGCAAGGCAGTTGCTGGATGACAGCGACGGCGACGTCAGCCGTGCCGTGGCCCGAGCGCGCAGGTGCGAGGGGGGGGCCTAGATGGCGCGGATTCCGGTGATGTGCTCGCCGAGGATCAGCGTGTGAATATCGTGCGTCCCCTCGTAGGTTCGGACCGTTTCCAGATTCACCATGTGGCGCATCGCCTGGTAGTCGTCGACGATGCCGTTGGCGCCCAGCAGATCTCGCGCGAGGCGCGCGATCTGCAACGCGATGTCCACGTTGTTTCGCTTCGCCAGTGACACCATCGTCGGATCCAGCTTGCCCTCGTCCTTCAGGCGTCCCAGACGAAGGGCCAACAGCTGTGCCTTGGTGATCTCGGTCAGCATGAACACGAGTTTTTCCTGGGTCAGCTGTTTCCCCGCCAGCATCCCACCCTGTACCTCGCGTTCCTGGGTGTAGCGGACGGCTTCGTCATAGCACGCCATCGCGGCCCCGATCGCCCCCCAGGCAATTCCATAGCGCGCCTGGGTCAGGCACCCGAGAGGACCCTTGAGTCCCACGGCACCCGGGAGTCGGTTGGCGTCCGGGACCTCGACATCTCGGAGAAACAGTTCCGAGGTGATGGAGCCCCGCAGCGAGAGCTTGCCCTTCATGTCGTGGGCTTCGAAGCCCTCGCGGTCCGTCTCGACCAGGAACCCGCGGATACCTTCGTCGGTGCGCGCCCATACCACGGCCACCTGCGCTATCGAGCCGTTGGTGATCCAGCGCTTGGTTCCGTTGAGGCGCCAGGTTTCACCGCGGCGCTCCGCCCGCGTGATCATGCCGCCTATGTGGCTGCCGAAGTCCGGCTCCGTGAGGCCGAAGCATCCGATGGCCCGACCGGCGGCCAGCTCGGGGAGCCAGCGCTCCTTCTGGGCTTCGGAGCCGTAGGCATGAATCGGGTACATGACCAGGGCGCCCTGGACCGATGCGAAGGATCGCAGGCCCGAGTCTCCGCGCTCGAGCTCCTGCATTACCAGCCCGTAGGCCACGTTGTTCATTCCCGCGCAGCCGTAGCCCTGAAGGTTGGCTCCGAACAGACCCAGCTCCGCCAGAGCCGGAACCAGCTGCATCGGAAACGATCCGTCCTTGCGGACGTGTTCCTGAATCAGCGGCAGGAACTCCTTCGAGACGAACTCGCGCACGGTATCTCGCGCCAGCCGTTCCTCGTCGGTCAGCTGCTCGTCGAGCCGCAAGAAGTCGACGCCAATGAAGTCTGCCACGGCGCTAGATTAGCAGTGCCTTAGATGAGAAGAGACCCGGCAACGTGTTGCCGGGTCTCTTCGGCGGAACAAGGGTTCCGGCGGGCCGCTCAGAGGGGCGTACTTTCGCCGTTGGATCTGCGGATGCGCTCGAGCTCTTTCACCTTGCGGGAGATCGTCCCGAGCTTGCGCTCGATTCGCTTGACGTCGGTCTTGGTCGCGATCGGCAGTGCGCGGAGAAGTCGGCTCACGCCGCTCTCCAGCTGCTTTGCGGCGTCATCGCGAAGAGTCTGCGCTCGTTTCAGCACGACGCTTTTTCGAAATTCCGACTCGATCCGATTCACACGCTTCCGCGTCTGCTTCTCGAACGTCTTGCGCTGGTCGTCGAACTGCCTCTCGAACGTCTTTCTCCGCGCTCGGACCTGCTTCTGGAAGCGTTGGACTTCGCCCCCGAGTGAATCGAACGCAGAGTTGAATCGATCGAGTCCGTCCTGGACGAAACTCACTTCCTGGGACATGGGTCACTCCTTTCCTCTTGCACGCTTGCAAAGATCCCGGCCCCTCCATCGAGCGCTTGGAAAGCGCGTGGGCTCGGGCAGGCGGACGCAGAATAACACACTGCGTTATTGCGTCAAGGCGGAAATGACCGATGCGCAAAAGAGCGAATTAAATAAATAAATTCATATAGTTATAAAACTACTTGCGCCGAAACTGCTAGACGCAGTGCGGCATTATCCCCAGCGGACGACGGCGCTGGTCCACGAGAAGCCCGAACCGAAGCTCGTCATCGAGACGAGCTGACCCGGCAGCAAGCGGTCGCTTCGAACCGCCTCATCGAGCAGCATCGGGATCGACGCCGCCGAGCAGTTGCCGTACTGCTGGATGTTGTTGAGGCACTTCTCGGGCGGGATTTCCAGCTGGTTCGCCACGTACTCGTTGATGCGCAGATTCGCCTGATGGAACAAGAACAGGTGGATGTCTTCCAGCTTGAGGCTGGCTGCGCCGAGGGTATCCAGCAGGACCTGGGGCATGCGGGTGACGGCGTGTTTGAACACGACGCGACCGTCCATCTTCGGAAAATGGAGTCCTGCCTCGATCACCTCGCGATCGATGCGGTGGGGCCAGAGCCCCGATCCCGGGGCCTCGAGCCAGAGCTTCCGGGCGTGTTTTCCTTCGGCGTGAAGGCGGATTTCCAGAATGCCGGGTCCGTCGTCGGGACCGTCGCGAGACTCCACGACGACGGCGCCCGCACCGTCCCCGAACAGCACCGCCACGTCGCGTCCCTCGGTCGAGAAGTCCAGCCCCGTGGAATGCACTTCGCATCCCACGACCAGGACCCGCTTGAACATCTCCGAACGGATGAAGCTGTTGGCCACGGCCAGGGAGTAGACGAACCCGCTGCACTGTGCGCGAAGATCGAAACAGGGGATCTCGGCGACGCCGAGTCGCTCGTGCAGAAAGAACGAGGTTCCCGGGAAGTCCGCATGGGGTGAGAGGGTGGCCAGGATGATGGCGTCGAGATCGGCGGGCTCCAGGCCCGCCGCCGCCAGCGCGCGCTCGCTGGCGGCCAGCGCCAGGTCCACCGGAGTCTCTCCAGCCACGACGTGGTGCCGCTCACGGATGCCCGTGCGTTTCTGGATCCACTCGTCGCTCGTGTCCATTCGTTGGGCGAGATCGTCGTTGGTCACGATCCGCTCCGGAACGTACATGCCGGTTCCAGTCACGATGGCTCGAAGACCCATACCTAGCTTCCCCCCGCGGCGACGCGGTCGATTGCCTCGCCCGATGCTTCGTCCCACACGATCTCCTCGGCACGCGCCAGCAGTTCGTCGAGATGGCTGCGGCGAATCGCCGAAATGGCCACGCCGCCGTGGCGGGCGGCGATCGCCTGCCCCACTCCACTGGGCAGGCGGTCGATCTGATTGAACACCAACAACTCGGGCGTTTCGCCGAGCCCGATCTCGTCCAGCACTTCGCGCACGGATTCGATCCGGCGCTCGAGATCCGGCGCCGAGGTATCCACCACGTGAAGCAACAGCTTCGCCCCGGTGAGTTCCTCGAGGGTGGCCTGAAACGCCGTGATCAGATCGCGCGGAAGGTCACGGATGAATCCCACCGTATCGGTGATGATCACCTCGCGTTCGCGGGGGAAGCGAAGACGTCGGGAGGTCGGATCCAGGGTGGCGAACATGCTGTCGGCGACGCGGACGTCGCTGCAGGTCAGGGCGTTCAGCAAGGTGCTCTTTCCCGCATTGGTGTAACCGACGATCGAGAGCGTCGGAACCGATCGCCGGTCCCGGCGCCGGCGTCGTTGGCTTCGCTGCCGCTTGAGCTTCGTGAGCTCGCGCTCGAGCCGCCTCACTCGATCGCGGACGCGACGGCGATCGACTTCGAGCTTGGTCTCTCCGGGACCGCGTCCGCCGATGCCTCCGGCGAGGCGCGAAAGTGACACGTCCACACGCTGGGCCAACCGCGGCAACCGATAGCGAAGCTGGGCGAGTTCGACCTGGAGCTTGCCGTCCCGGGTACTCGCGTTCTGCGCGAAAAGATCGAGGATGAGTTGTGTGCGGTCGATCACCCGGAGATCGAGGCGTTCGCCCAGGTTGCGCGACTGGGTGGCGGTGAGGTTCTGGTCGAAGATCACGAGGTCGACGTCGTTCTGGAAGGCGCGGATCATGAGATCCTGAAGCCGTCCCGACCCGATCAGGAACTTTGGATCCACCCGAGGCCGGTGCTGGGTCATCACCTCGACGACCTCCACTCGCGCCGAGCGCGCCAACTCGCGAAGTTCGTCGACCTGCATCTCCACGTCGTCGGGCCGACGACCCGCCGTTACCGAGACCAGGATCGCACGCTCGCCCTTCCCGACCTCGCGGGTTCGGTCCTGCCGTGCGAATTCTTCTTCCCGAGCGCGGATCCACTCCCGAAAGTCGAAATCGAGTCGCGCGGGCGGGAGAGGGTCGAAGTGCTGGTGGGGGGAACCGTCGGCGCTGGCCGGCCGGAGCGCTGCGGCATAGGCGAGCCCGGGAAGGCCATCGGCGTCGGTCCCCAGGGCGACCATCGCGTCCAGCCGCAGGAGCGTCAGGTCGGTCAGGTCATCGCGGGTGAGGGGCTCGTCTCCGATGTGGGTGTGTATGCAGCGCAGACCGCGGAGACGTCCGCCACCGGCGCGCATTCGCCCCCAATCGGGCAGCTCGATCGAACGAGCGTCGCCGACCATGACGTGGGTGATATGGCCGCGCCGATCCACCAGGACGCCCACCTGGCGCCCGGTCTCGAACGTGAAGGCGGTCAACTGCCGAGCCAGCTCCTGGGTGACGAGGCGCTCGGGAGGTAGCCGGCGCCGTGAGAAACGCTCGAGCTGGCGGATCTGGCTGGCCTTGAGGCCGAGCGTGTTGCCGAAGATCTGGATGAAGCTTCCCTCGACGGTTGGGGCCGTGGCCGGTAGGGACGGATCGAAAGGATAGGGGCCCTGCGCGAGCCGGGCGAGCGGCGCCGCGGATCGGGCCCGATCGCGTGACGGCTTCGCTTCCGCTGGCCCCAGCCCGGGGGTAAGCTAGGGCAGGGAGCGGGCCCCGCGGGGGCCCCGCTCCCTGCGAAGTTCGAATTCGCCTTCGGGCGGGTCAGATTCCCAGCGCATCGCGCCGAGAAGGAGACGGTCATGGCCGGCCAACCTCGCGAGATCGCCGTCGTCCTGCTTGCGGCCGGCAAGGGCACGCGGATGAAATCGAGCGTGGCGAAGGTTCTCCACCCGATCGCTGGACGACCCATGCTGGCCTATCCCCTGAGCGCGGCCGAGGGCCTGGAGCCCGCCTGCCTGATCGCGGTCGTGGGTCACGATGCCGAGGTCGTCGAGGCGACGTTTTCCGGCCGGGCGACCTTCGTGCGCCAGGAAGAGGCCCTGGGCACCGGGGACGCCGTGCTTCGGGCTCGCTCGGCCCTCGACGGGTTCCGCGGAGACGTTCTCATCCTTTACGGCGACACACCCCTGCTTCGCACCGAGACGCTCCGGCGCATGTCGGAGGTCAAGCTCGCCACCCGGGCCGACCTGGTTTTGCTGACGGCGGTGGTGGATGTTCGGGGGATCATCCTGCGCGACGGCGACGGCCGCGTGCTGCGGGTGGTCGAAGCGCCCGATGCGTCGCCGGAAGAACTCGCCATCGAAGAGCGAAACACCGGCGTCTATTTGATCGACGCCGAGCTGCTCTGGAAGACCCTCGCGGGAGTGGACAATCGCAACGAGCAGGGCGAGGTCTATCTCACCGACATCGTGGAGCGCGTCGCGAACGAGGGTCGCCGGGTCGAGGCGATACAACTCGAGGATGCGGAGGAGGCTCTCGGTGTCGACACGCGTGTGCTCCTCGCTCAGGCCGAAGCGGTCTTGCGTCGACGCACGTTGAACCGGCTCATGTCGGACGGTGTCACTATCGTCGATCCAGCGACGACCTACGTCGATTCGGACGTCGAGATCGGACAGGACACCACGATCGAACCCGGTTGCGTCATTCAGGGTGATACACGAATTGGATGCCGCGCCCACTTGAAGCCGCACTGTACGATCGAATCGAGTGAATTGGGCGACGATGTCGTGATCGGCCCCTCCGCGCACCTGCGGCCGGGATGCCGATTGGGACGCGGGGTTCGCATCGGGAATTTCGTCGAGGTAAAGAACAGCACACTCGGCGAGGGGGTGAAGGCCGACCATCTCTCGTACATCGGGGATGCGGACGTCGGTGCGGGTGCCAGCTTTGGCTGCGGTTCCATCGTGGTGAACTACGACGGCATCGCGAAGCACCGCACCGTTGTGGGAGAACGGGCTTTCATCGGCTGCAACGCCAACCTCGTTGCCCCGCTGACGATCGCGCCGGATTCCTTCGTGGCGGCGGGCACGACCGTCACGAAGGATGTGCCGAGAGACGCATTGGCCGTCGGGCGTCCGAAACAGCGCCACATCGAGGGATGGGTCTCGCGGCGCGGCAGGGTCGGCGGATCTCCGGAAAAATCCGGACGCAAGCGCTAGCGGGACACAGGAGTTCAAACATGTGTGGAATTGTCGGCTACGTCGGGCGCGGGCACCGAGCCATGGACGTTCTGATCGATGGGCTGCGACGGCTCGAGTATCGGGGCTACGACTCCGCGGGGGTGGCGATCTGCCATGGCGGCAAGATCGATGTCCGGCGCGCGCAGGGGAAGCTGGCGAATCTCGAGAGTATTCTTCGCGATGACCCGATCCCCGGTCGGGTGGGCATCGGTCACACGCGTTGGGCGACCCACGGCAAGCCCTCCGAACGAAACGCGCATCCGCATCGGGCCGGCTCGGTCGCGATCATTCACAATGGGATCATCGAGAACTATCGAGACCTGCGTCGGGAGCTGGAGGCGGCGGGTCGCACGATCGAGTCAGAGACCGACACCGAACTCATCGCCCACCTGATCGACATGGGCATCGCCGAGGGTGGAGATCTGCTGACCGCGGTGCGCGCGGCGTGTGCACGGCTCGAGGGTTCCTACGCCCTGGGGGCGCTGTGCAGCGAGAGTCCGGATCACCTGGTCGCCGCGAAGAACGGGGGAAGCCCCATGATCCTGGGGATGGGCGATAAAGAGTCGTTCCTCGCCAGCGATATCCCGGCCATTCTTCCCTACACGCGTCAGATGATGTTCCTCGACGACGGTGAGTTCGCGGTTCTTTCCGAGGATGGTGTCCAGGTGGTCGACGCCGAAGGTGCACCGGTCGATCGGGAGCCCCGTCCCATTCAATGGGATCCGGTATCCGCGGAGAAGGGCGGCTACGACCGCTTCATGCAGAAGGAGATCTTTGAGCAACCGCGCGCGATCATGGACACGATCGGAACCCGGGTGCTCGAGTCCGAGGGCGACATCGGCCTCGACGGCATCGATTTGTCACCGGCGCGTGCCGGCGCCATCCGACGCATCCATCTCGTGGGGTGCGGAAC
>JAZFUU010000198.1:0-46021 GCA_036447375.1 Myxococcota bacterium | reverse complement strand
CCTCGCCAAGAATCGACGGCGTGAACCCGAACGCCCGCCGAAGCCTGATGGGGATCCAAAGCGGACTGCGGACTTTTCGCGGATCGGTGCTGGGTCTCTCTCTCCTGGCGGCGGCGTGCGCGAGCCCCTCCGCGAGCGACGGCCCGTTGTACCGCTGGACGGATGACGCGGGCATCGTTCGCTACACATCGGATCGAAGCCGGATTCCTCGCGGGGCGCGCGGCGAAGCCAAAGAAGTCGGGTCTGTCGAGTCCAGCCAGGGCGATGCAGAAAATAGGGAGGGGGGAGCGACCCCGAGCGTCGACGCGCCCCCCGACGAAACCCCGCGACCCGCGCCGCCGGCCCGTGCCACGGACGATCTGGACGCCCGGATTCGAGCCCTCGAAGCAGCCATCGCGCGCGACGAGCAGGCCCTGAAGGCCCTGATCTCCGACGACTCTACCGAGGGCTCTCTGTCGGAATCGGAAGAGCTGCGCGAGATCGCTCTCCGGCTGCCCGGCCTCCAGGAGAGTCTGCGCGCCCTGCTCGAACAGCGGGCGGCTCCCTAGTGTCCTCGCCCCCGTGACGGCCTCGCCCGCCCAGGCGACGCCCGTCCTCGCATTGGCGGGTGGCGTTGGAGCCGCGCGCTTCCTCCGAGGGCTGGTCCTAGCGGTTCCTCCCACCAGTGTGACCGCGATCGTAAATACCGGCGATGATCGCTTCTTCTACGGTGCCCACGTCTGCCCGGATCTCGACATCGTCACGTACACTCTCGCGGGTCGCGTCGACGCCGATCGCGGATACGGACTGGCCGGCGACAGTTTTTCCTTCATCGAAGCGTTGGGTCGGCTCGGGCACGACACGTGGTTTCGCCTGGGCGACCGCGACTTCGCCACCTGTCACCATCGCACGCTGTGTCTGCGGCTCGGCGGAGGACTGGCAGAGATCACGGACGAAATCCGGCGCGCCTTCGAGGTGGAGGTGCGAATTCTGCCGATGTCGGAGGATCCCTGCCCAACCGTCGTGCAGCTCCGAGACGGCACCCGCGCCCACTTCGAGGAGTACCTCGTCCGCGACGGCGCCCCGGACACCGTTGCTGCCGTCGACCTGACCGCGGCGGAGTCGGCGCAGCCGGCGCCGGGCGTGCTAGCGGCGCTGCAAGACGCCAGAGCGATCCTGATTTGCCCGAGCAATCCCGTGGTGTCGATCGGACCGATCCTCGCGGTGGCCGGAGTACGCGATGCCCTGGCGGCCGCGAGCGCGCCGGTGGTCGCGGTGTCCCCCATCATCGGCAGCGCCCCGGTCAAGGGCCCCGCCGACCGACTGCTGCGCGGCATCGGCGTCGAGGTGTCGGCCCGGGGCGTGGCGGGGATGTACCGGGATTTCATCGACGCCTTCGTGCTCGACGAGCGCGACGCGGAACAGGCGGCCGACATCGAGGCCTTGGGCCTGCGCGTCCGCGTGATCGACACCCTGATGCGCGACGCGGAAGTCGCGGCGCGGGTGGCGGAAGCGGCGTTGGGCCTCGCCAAGGAGCTCGGATGATCCCCGCGGTGGTTCCGGTGAAATCGCTAACCGCGTCGAAATCACGGCTGTGGCCGCACCTGGGACACGGCGGCGCGCTTCGACTCACGGTCGCGATGCTGGGCGACGTACTCGAGGCCCTTCTCAGTGTGCGGGAGCTCGGGCGCATCGCGGTGGTCACTCCCGACCCGGAGGTGGCAGAGGCGGCTCGGGATGCTGGCGCCGGTGCCTTCCTGCGCCCGGATCCGGGGCTCAACGCCGCCATCCAATCGGCGTCGGCGGATCTGGCCCCAGACCCCGCTCGGGGTCTGCTCGTCGTACTCGGGGATGTGGCGGGCGTCGACGCGCCGGCGATTTCGCGTCTGCTTCGGGCCCTCGAAGAGCAGGGGGGACAGGGCGCGGTTCTTGCCCCCTCCAGCGACGGCGGCACCTCGGCTCTGCTCCGCGCGCCGGCCAACTGCATTCCCGAGAGCTTCGGGCCGAGCAGCGCCAAGCGGCACCGAGATCTCGCGGCGCGCGCCGGTGTCCCCTATCGGGAAATCGCCCTGCCCTCCCTCGCCATCGACATCGACGAACCCGACGATCTCGAGCGCTTTCTCGACAGCGCCTCGGGAGGCAAGCGCACCCGGCACCTGCTCCGCGAACTCGCGGAACGAGCCGGTTCGTGAGTTCCGACTCGCCGCGACCTTCCGGTTCACTAAGACTGGTTGCCCTGACCGGAATTCCCGCCGTCCAGACCGGCGATGACCTCCCGGCGCTGATCCGCTCGGCCGCGAAAGCATCGGGGGTGTCCCTCGCCGACGGGATCCTGGTGGTCTGTCAGAAGGTCGTGTCGAAGGCCGAGGGGCGAAGCCTCGAGCTGGCGGACGTCGAGCCGTCGGACCGGGCTCGGCAGATCGCCGCCGAGGACGACAGGGATCCGCGCCACGTCGAGGTCGTGCTGCGAGAAACGGTGCGGCTGGTGCGACACGGTCACGGTGTGATGATTTGCGAAACCAAGCACGGCTTCGTGTGCGCCAACGCGGGGGTCGATCTCTCCAACGCACCGGGCCCGGAGTCCGCGGTGCTGCTTCCCATCGATCCGGACGCGTCGGCCGCCGGCCTCCAGAGCGCGCTCCGCTCGGATGCGGGTCCCCTCGCCGTCATCGTGAGCGACACCTTCGGACGACCCTGGCGCGAGGGACTCGTCGATGTGGCCATCGGCTGCGCGGGCCTCACGCCCGTGGACGATCAGCGAGGGGGCCGCGACTGGACCGGTCGCGAGCTCCAGGTCACGGCCACGGCAACCGCCGATCAGCTCGCGGCCGCGGCGGGGCTGTTGATGCGGAAGGACGCGGGCATTCCGGCGGTCTGGATCGAGGGCATCACGCCTTGGGGCGACGGCCGCGTCCGCGACAGTCTGCGTTCGATCGACACCGATCTATTTCGTTGACTTCGCTCGGCTCCGCCTTGCTGTGCGCGCGGACCCGCTTGCTGGTTCTTTCGACTTCGTGCCCAGGCAATGATCGATCGCGCGCCAGAGCTCGGACATGCCGAGGCCTTTCTCGGCGGAGGTTTCGATCACCCGATCCTTTGGCAGCCCGGATGCGCCGGTCAGAAGCCGCACGCGTTCGGCGCGCCGCATCGGCTTCAGCTTGTCAACCTTGGTCAGCGCCAGAACGGCAGGCACCTCACGCTCGGCGAGCCACTCCAGAAGCAACGTCTCGTCTTCGGAGATCTCGCGGCGCAGATCCTGGAGAAGGACCGCAACCCGCAGGCCTTCGCGACTTTCGAGGTAGGACTCCACCAGGGCCTTCCAGCGCCGCCGTTCCTTCCTGGACACCTTTGCGTATCCGTAGCCCGGCAGGTCGACCAGCATCACCGCGCCGCCCGAACGCTCGACGCGATACCAGTGCAGAAGACGCGTCTTGCCTGGGGTGCGACTCGTGTACGCCAACTTCTTTCTCTGGACCAGGCGGTTCAGCAGGCTCGACTTGCCCACGTTGGAGCGCCCGAGAAAGGCGATCTCGGGTTCGCTCGAGTGGGGAAACCCGTCGCGCGCGGCGGCCGTTGCGACGCGCTCCGCAGAAAAGATCTTCACCGTGCCACCGAGGGCATCAAGTCAGCACGCGACGGAGGCGCTCGAGAGCCTCGGCGAGCGCCTCGTCGGAGGCCGCGTAACAGAATCTCAACCATCCCTCGCCGGCTGCGCCGAAATCCACACCCGGGGCCACCCCCACCTGGGCTCGCTCAAGCAGATCGTAGGCCAGGCTGAGCGAGTCCGACCCGAACGCTCGCGCGTCGGCGAATACGTAGAAGGCGCCGGTGGGAACCGTGGGCACGCCAAAGCCGAGCTTGCGCAGTCCATCCACCAGAAACCGACGCCGCCTGTCGTAGGCGCGGCGCATGGCGGCGACGGTTTCGGCGCCCTCGCGCAGAGCCGCGAGACCGGCGTGTTGAACAAATCGGTTGGCCGAGATGAAGAGGCTCTGCTGCATCACCTGCAGCCGACGCAGCGCGCGCTTGGGGACGATCATGTAGCCCAGCCGAAATCCCGTCATTGCGTATCGCTTCGAGAAGCCGTCGAGCACAAAGGTATCGTCGGTCACCTGGAGAGCCGAGGTCACCCGGGCGCCGTCGTAGACGAGGCCGTCGTAGATCTCATCGGAAACGATCGGGAGTCCGATCTCGGCGAGGGCGCGCAGGGTCGCTTCCGACTGAATCGCACCGGTCGGGTTTGCCGGAGAACTCACGATGATGGCGCGGGTGCGCGGAGTCACGGCGCGGCGCACCGCGTCCGGGTCGAGGCGATAGCCATCGGCCGGATCGGTGGGAACCAGGACCGGATTCCCGCCGCTGAAACGGACGAAGTTCGGATAGCAGGGGTAGTGAGGCGTACCCAGGATCACTTCGTCTCCGGCTTCGACCAGGAGCGAAAAAATCAGGACCATGGCCGAAGAGGTCCCGTTGCTGACCAGAACGCGCTCGGGGTCCAGATCGATCGCGAATCGGCGCGACGTATCGGCGGCGATCGCCTCCCGCAACTCGGCCAGCCCGCGACTGTCCGTATACCGGGTCTCGCCTTCCTCCAGGGCGCGGACGCAGGCAGCGATCGCAGCGGGGGGAGGCGGAAAGTCGGGCTCGCCGACCTCCAGGTGAATCACCCGGGCTCCCGCGCGTTCCATCGCGAACGCGCGCTCCATGACTTCCATCGCCAGGAACGGCTGAATTTCGTCTGCGCGCGCGGCGTAGTGATCGGGCACCCGGTCCGGGTAGCCGCGGCGGGTCGGCCTGTCAACCCGGACATCGGTCCAAGTGCTCGAATTTGGAAGGATTTCAGGAGGCGGGGTTTTTGACAACGGTATCGGGCCATTGATACCTTCGCAGCTGAGGGGGCGCTGCCGAGCATGTCCAAAGGGGTGCAGATCGCGACCGGCGCCACCGTGATCGCCCTTCTGCTCGCCTGGATGGGCTCGTCGAACTTCGAAACCATCGCCTATTACCAGAACCTGGCGGACTTCCGGGTCCAGTTGGATTCACAGATCGGAAAGGCGGCTCGCGTCCACGGCTATGTGGCGACCGGTTCGATTCGACGCGATCTGCCGGGCAAGCAGGTGCTCTTCCACGTCCAGAACGACCCGCCCCACGCTGCGGGCAACGCCGATTCAACGCTCCGGGTGGTCTTCGCGGGCCTCGAGACGCCGGACCTCTTCAAGGATGGCGCCGAGGTGGTGATCGAAGGAAAGCTCCGGGCTCAGACGGACGGCAGCGTCTTTCACGCGGACAAGGTCATGGCCAAGTGCCCCTCGAAATTCGAGGGCCAGGCCACCGAACCCGCGCCCTTTTGACCGTCGTCTGAGCCTCGCCGAGGAATCGCGATGTCCGAGATTGGAGCCACTGCCCTTCGCTTCGCGCTGGTCGTCGCGGTCCTCGGACTCGGCTGCGGCATCTACGCCGGCGTCTCGCGGGGGCCCCAAAGGCACCAGTGGACGCGGGTCTCCGAGCGGGCCGTCCTTGTCGTCTTCGCCCTGGTGTGTGTCGCGATGGGCCTGCTCTTCGCGGCCTTTGCGGGCCACGATTTCCATCTGAAGTACGTCGCACAGAATTCCGCGCGCAGCATGGCCCTGCACTACCGATTGGCCGCCCTCTGGGGCGGGCAGGCGGGCTCGCTGCTGCTCTGGCTGTGGATGCTGCTGGCCTACAGCAGCGCGTGTGTCTGGATTCAGCGCCACAGCCACCGGACCCTCATGCCGTGGGTGGTGGCGGTGCTCCTGGCCAATGCGATCTTCTTCCTGGTCCTGGTCAACTTCATCACGTCGCCCTTCGAGATCCTGCCTCCCGGCGAGGTGCTCTCGGATGGCGCCGGGCTCAACCCGCTGTTGCAACACCCCGTGATGATGATCCATCCGCTGGTGCTCTATACCGGCCTGGTGGGGTTCGCCGTTCCCTTTGCCTTCGCCTTCGCCGCCCTGGCCTCCGGCGAGCTCGACACCGCCTGGTTCCGCACGACCCGTCGCTGGACACTCTTCGCCTGGTTGGCGCTCAGCATCGGCATCATGCTGGGGGGTCGCTGGGCCTACGAGGTGCTGGGTTGGGGCGGGTACTGGGCGTGGGATCCGGTGGAGAACGCCTCGTTCATGCCGTGGCTGCCCGCCACCGCATACCTGCACTCGGTGATGATCCAGGAAAAGCGCAACATGCTGAAGACCTGGAACCTGCTCTTGATCGGATTGACCTACACCCTGTGTCTGTTCGGCACCTTCCTCACGCGCAGCGGCATCGTGCAGTCAGTGCACGCCTTCGCCCAGACGCCGATCTTCACCTCGATCTTCCTGGGCTACGTCCTCGTCACCGGGGCGGGATTCCTGGCGGTCCTGCTCTGGCGCCGAGGCGAAATTCGAAGCCCGGCGCGGCTGGAATCCATGGTCTCTCGCGAGGCGGCATTTCTTCTCAACAACTGGGTGTTCATCGCCATCTTGATGGTGATTTTCTGGGGGACACTCTTTCCCGTCTTCTCCGAGGCGATCAGCGGGGAACGCATCGCCGTCGGTCCCCAGTTCTTCAACACCATGGCGGGCCCCCTGGCCCTGTTTCTGCTTTTCTTGACGGGAATCGGGCCCCTGGTGGCCTGGCGCAAGGCCTCCTTCGCGAGCCTGCGCAAGCAGGTCGTCTGGCCCGCCGCGACGGGGGTGGCCGCCGGGATTGGGTTCGTCGTCTTGTTCCGCTCCGACATCAAATTCTATCCCCTGATGGTCTGGAGCCTCGGCGCTTTCGTCACCGCGACGATCGTGCAGGAGTACACCCGCGCGATCCGCGTGAGAATGAAAGGGCACGGCGAGTCCCCCTTCAGGGCGCTGGCAACCCTGTTGCGCAAGAACCAGCAGCGCTACGGCGGCTACATCGTCCATCTGGGAGCCGTATTCGTACTGATCGGCACTGCGGGGTCCGCATTCAACGAGGAGCGACTGGAGAACGTCCAACCCGGCCAGGAGGTGGTGATGAACGGCTACCGACTGCGCTACCTGACCGCCCTGCCCCTGCCCGAAGGACACTACGGCGGGGCCGTGGCACGAATCGCCCTGTATCGAAACGACGAGCCGGTGGCGGTGATGCTTCCGGAGAAGCGCGTCTACTGGTTCGAAGACCAGCCGGCATCGATTCCGTCGGTTCACTCGACGCTTATGGAAGATCTCTACGTCATCCTCAACGCCATCGAGGCCGATGGATCCGCCACGCTGAAGATCTATCGCAATCCTCTGGTGAACTGGATCTGGATCGGGGGGGTGATCTTCGTGCTCGGCACCCTGGCTGTGATGTGGCCGCACCCCCATCGGAGCCCGGAACCCGGATCGAGTCCTGGACCCAAGTCGGTTCCGAAACCCGAATGAAGCGCCGCTGCCTCGGCGTCCTGGCGCTGTTCGCAGTGGTCGTCCCCCAGGCCGTTGGCGCCGCCCAACCGGTTGCGAGGACCGAAACGGTTGCGAGGACCGAAACGCATGCAGCCGTCGTGTCCGGGGTCCCGGACGTGCCGGAGGGGGCCGGGCGCATCCACGGACGTCTGCTTCACGATGACCCCAGCGCCGCCGCCGGAAAAACAGTGGTGCTCTACAGCCTGAATCCCCTCGGAGTGCCGGGGCTGCGCAGCGCCGTGTCGAATGCTCGAGGCGAATTCGCGTTCGAGGCCGTCACCGCGGATCCAGACACGGTGTATGTCGTGGGTGTGCGATCCAGCGCCGTTCCTTTCGGAACCCGCGTCGTATTCGCCCCCGGCGAGGTCGAGGTCGAAGTCGAGCTCCACCTCGCCGAGCCCTCGGCCGACCCGACGCCCGTGCTCTCCGGCGAAACGCGAATTCGCATCGATCGCGGTTGCTCGAGTTTGCGGATTTTCGAGACCCACGAGCTCACGAATCCCACCGCGCGCCCGATCTTCGTCCCCGAGGACGCGCGCACCGGCCAAGCCGTCTTCGATACCCAGCTTCCCGACGATGCCAGCGAGTTCGCGTCGGCGGGCGCGGGATTCGAGCCGGGTTTGCTTCCGGTGGACGGCAGACTGCAATGGTGGGGACCGCTGCGACCGGGCCTCCACAGCTTGGAATTCGCCTACACGCTGCCCCTCGATCGGGCGCCCCGGCTCCTCCGGCCATTTCGGACCGGAGCCCGGCGGGTGGTGGTGCTGACCCATCCGCAGGGTGTCTCCGTCCGCGGCAAGAGGCTTCGCGCCGGCCCTTCGCTCGAGATCAAGGGCCGCCCGTATCGAACGGCGCAGACCGGACGGCTGGCCCCCGGAACCGTCCTGGATCTGACCCTGGAAATTCCGCCGGCACCCGCGGCGGTGGTGTCGGTGACCGACGTCCGAATCTGGCTCGAGATCGACGATGCGGCGCTGACCGTCCGCGAAGAAATCGCGCTGCGGACCGTCGAAGAGTTCTCGGTGGCCGATTCGGGTGCGCCGATTCTCTGCCTCCGTCTCCCCGAAGACATCGAGGGCCTTCGCTTCTCGTCGGAGCAAGGGGTGGCGTGGGACGCCTCGGGTGCGCTTGCGGTGCACGGCCCGGTCCCCGCCGGCGTTTCGAAAATCGGCCTCCAGTACCGCCTGCCCACGACCGCGTCGCAGCTGGAATTCAGCCGACAATTCGGTCAGGCCGTGCCACTGCTCTCGATATTCGTCGCCGACACCCAGCTTCGCGTCGAGAGCGACGGGCTCCACCGCCGGCGACCGGTGCGTTCCGGTACCCGGAACTACCTGCACCTCGAAGGCTTCGCCATCGGCCCCGAGCAGACCGTGTCGGTACGGGCCACACCCCTGCCACTGCGCCGACCGTTTTCGAAGCTCGCGCTGACCGGATTGGCGGCCGCGGCAGCCGTGGCGACCGCGAGCTTCCTGGGGGCGCCCCTGCGCCGGCGCGATCCGTCCCCGGGCCCGCTCGAGGCTCCGGTCTCCCGCGCCGCGAACGAACGCGAGTTCGTGTATGCCGCGATTCGCAAACTGGACGACGACTTCGAGGCGGGCGAAGTCGACGCCGAGGACCACGCCCGCTACCGCGATGCGCTTCGGGCCGAGGCCGTGGCGCTGCTCCGGTCGGAAGAGCTCGAGCGATCGACATCGGATCCGCCGGCGAGCGAGGCGACCGACCCGTGTCCGCGGTGCCGGGCTCTCCCCGATCCGAGCGACCGTTTCTGTTCCCAGTGCGGCGCGCCCTTGGCAGCGGCGGCCGCGCGCGGTCCCAGAACGGCCGAGTGACGTTTCCCGCCATCGCAGCCCGCGGCGTCGAGAAACGTTTCGGTCCCGCCGTCGCCCTGCGCGGCCTCGACCTGGAACTCCCGGTGGGCGCGAGTCTGGCCATTCTTGGACCCAACGGCGCTGGCAAGACCACGCTGCTGCGGCTGATGGCGGGCCTCGCGCGTCCCAGCGCCGGATCGCTCCGGATCGCGGGCCACCGGGCCGGCAGCCCGAAGGCCCGCGCCCGCATCGGTTGGATCGGGCACGCGACCTGCCTCTACGCGACCCTGACAGCCCGCGAGAACCTGTTGTTCGCGGCGCGCCTGCATCGGGTACCGCGTGCGGCTGCCCGCGTGGACAGCTTGTTGGCGGATTCCGACCTCTCCCACGTGGCGGATCGGCTGGCCGGTACGTTCTCTCACGGGCTGGCCCGGCGCCTGGCGATCGCGAGGGGACTCGTTCACGACCCACCGGTCCTGTTGTTGGATGAGCCCTTCACCGGTCTCGACCGGCGGGCGGCCCAGGGCCTGGCCGAGCGCCTGGACGGCCTGCGTCAGGGTGGAAAAACCCTCGTGCTGGTGACCCACGAGTTCCAGTGGGCCGCCCGAGTGGCCGACGCCGCCATCGTCATGGTCGATGGACGGATCGCGCGGGATCTGAGTCACGCAAAACCCGACGCCGCTGAACTCGAGCGGGCCTATCTGGCGGCGACGGACGGTGCCCCGTGAACGTCCTGCTGGCGGTGCTCTGGAAGGACCTGACCATCGAATGGCGCAGCCGAGATCGCGTGGTCGCCATGGTGGTTTTCTCACTGCTAGTCGTCATGGTCTTCCACCTCTCGCTGCCGGGAGGCGCCACTGGAGCCACCCGCGACACCGCCCCGGGCCTGCTCTGGATCGCCTATATCTTCGCAGCCCTTCTCGGGCTCGGCCGTTCGTTCTCGCTGGAACTCGAAAATGACGCGGTTTCGGGACTCGCACTGGCCCCGTCCGACCGGGGCTGGGTCTTCCTGGGCAAGGCAATCGCCAACTGGATCATTCTCAGCGCGGTTCAGGTGGTGACGGCACTGGTTTTTGCGCTGGTCTTCGAGCTCGACCTGGCGGCGGTCGCGGGCCGCCTGGCCGCCGTCGTCGCGCTGGCCTCGGTCGGCCTGTGCGCCATCGGCACCCTTTCCGCGGCGGTGGCGGTTCGCACCCGATTCCGCGAGGTGATGCTTCCCCTGCTCATGCTGCCGCTGCTGTGGCCGCTGCTCAGCGCCGCCGTACGCGCGACCCAACAACTGCTGATCGACGGCAGCGTGGCCTTCGCACCGATCCAGTTCCTGATCGTGACCGACGGGATCTATCTGATAGTCTCATTCCTCGTCTTCGAATACGTTCTCGATGAGTGAGGCCGTTGAGCCAACCGGTTTCCCACACGCTTCCTCGCCCCGCCCTGCTGACCAGCGGCCTCGTCCTCGCCGCGTTGGTGGCTGGGTGGGCCGCCCTGGTTCTCGCCGCCCCCGTCGATCGGATACAGGGGGTCGTCCAGAAGATTCTCTACGTCCACGTCCCCTGCGCCTTCTCCGCGTACCTGGGCTTCGGATTGACCGCCATCGCCGGGGCGATCTACCTGGCGCGCAACGACGAGCGCTTCGACCGACTGGCGGCCGCCTCCGCTGAGGTCGGGGTGTTGTTCTGCACCCTGAATATTCTGACCGGACCGATCTGGGCCAAGGCCACCTGGGGACATTGGTGGGCGTGGGACCCGCGCCTCACCGTGACATTGCTGCTGTGGTTCGTCTACCTGTCCTACCTGCTACTGCGAAGCTTCACGGAGGGAAGCGACCGGACCGCGCGTTTCGCGGCGGTCTACGGGATCCTCGGGACGGCCGCGATTCCCCTCAACTATTTCGCGATCGACCTGTTCGGCGGCGCCGCGATGCACCCCGAGAATCTGGAGCGCGGCAGTCTCGGAGCCGGCATGGTCTGGCCCTTCGTCTTTGCGGTCGCCGCTGGAATCGCGGCCTTCGTTCATCTACTGCTCCTCCGCGTCGACCTCGCGGCACGGCGCACGGCCGCGGAACTGGCCGCTCGGGAAAGGGATTTCACCCGCTGAAGCCAAACGGGAGAGCGGTTCGGCCAACCCCGGTTGACAAGGTGGGGCGGTCGGCAGTATAAGCTTTGGGCGACTAAGCTACGGACCTGATTGGTCTTTTTCACTGATGGAGGCAATCGCTTTCTCATCCCCCAGCGGGGAAGCGTGTGCGCTTGGGGCCGGTGGGCCCCAGCAGCGACGAAAATTGCGGGCCTCTGACGCCATCGGCAACTGGCGGTAACGCAGTTCTCTCGATCGGCCGCCGCAGTTCATCGCCCCGGCTTACAGCACCCTTCGCACACACGCAGAGACTCGGCAGCGCCGACTGAAAGCGCGGATGCCGGCTCGGGAAATCATTCCGAACCTCGCTGGTGGCACGCAAATTGCGATGTCTTCCGAAAAGGCCCCGGAAGATATTCGGCATCGAGACGCGATGACCAGGGCCCGGAGGCAATCGGAATCAGCGATGGCCAGCATGAAACGCGGCGTTGGGTACTGCGAAAATACCGAGTGCGAGGACTACGCGAAGGGCGTGTTCCTACTGAACCACGGCGACACCTTCTATTGTCCGCGGTGCCGTCAGCTGGGGAAGGTCGAGAAGGAACGCGGCTTCTACACCGGCAACACGGATATCTTCAAGGAAGTCCGAGTCGAGTACAACTTCGACCCCATCAACAGCGTCTACCGCGAAATCGCGATCGTTCGCGACGAAAGTCTCTGGGGCCGAAACAACGTCTACACGCTGCAGTCGCCCCTGATCAAGACGGAAAAGCGCGCGCTCAAGGTGGCCGAGGCGATTCTCGCCAACCTCAACCGCTACCGCGGCCTTCTCAACGGTGACGACATCCCCCGAACCACCGAGATCATCCTGTCCTTCGACGAAGAATTCGACGAGTTTTCTCGCAAGCTGCAGCAGCTCAGCAAAGAATGGGAAGCCAGCGGGCTGCGAGAGGGTCCGCGCTAGCGTCGGCCCGCAACCCGGCCCGCGCGAAGATTCGACGACCGCATCCGGACATCGATCCACATTCCGGCCAGAACCGATGCCAATCCCAGGTGCTCCTGCCGTGCGACGGGCTGGGGAAGGCGCGCCAGGGCATCGGCAATGGGCACCCGGTACCACGGGAAAAGCGTCTCCGGCAGATCTTCGGGATCGAACCATGCCACGATGGGCGTCTCGGAGCTCGGGCGAAGCACTCCGCCCCGCACCCGGCACGCGAAGACCCGGGCCGTGTGCGCCGCGAATCCAGTCCGCCGGTAGTCTCCCACCCGGCTCTCGATTTCCACCCGGAGACCCGTCTCCTCGCGCACCTCTCGCTCGAGCACCTCTTCGTCGTTCTCCCCCGGATAGGCGTTGCCGCCGGGCAATTCCCAGCCGTGAAGATCCGCGCGCACCGAGAGGAGTAGACCGCGTTCGGAGAGAACGAACGCCTGGCACACCAGCGGTGGCTCTCGGCGGCGAACCTTCGGGACCACCAGGCCATGCCACGCCAGATTCACATATTGGGGGACCGCAGCCGCCAGCCGCGCCACGGGCCCCTTTCTGCGCACCCGCTACTCGATGATCTTGTTGAGAGGATATTCGACGATTCCGCGAGCGCCGGCTTCCGAGAGCTGCGGGAACAGCTCCGTCACGACCTTTTCTTCGATGACGGTGTTGATCGCTACCCATTTGTCATCGGCCAAAGTCGATATCGTTGGCGTGCCGAGTGCGGGAAGCAGACCGAGAACCTTCTGCAGACACTCCGCGGGAACGTTCATCATCAAGCCGACACGTCCCAGGGCGCGAATGGCTCCGCGCAGCAACAGGACGAGCCGCTCGATCTTTCGGCTCTTCCAGGGGTCCTCGAGAGCATCGCGATTGGCGATCAGACGCGGGGTGCTCTCCAACACGGTATCCACCACGCGCAAACCGTTCGCTCGCAGGCTCGAGCCCGTGTCGGTCACATCGACGATGGCGTCGGCGAGAACCGGCGGCTTCGCCTCGGTGGCCCCCCAGGAGAATTCCACCTCGGCCGAGACCCCGTGTTCGGCCAGATAGCGCCGAGTGAGATTCACCACCTCGGTCGCGATGCGCTTGCCCGCGAGCTGCTCGATGCTTCGAATCGGTGAAGCCTCGGGCACTGCGACCACCCAACGCACCGGCCCATAGTTCGGCCATGGCGCCCGCAGATCCGCCACCTCTGTCACCTCGGCCCCGGACTCGCGGGTCCAGTCGATCCCGGTAATTCCGACATCGAGCACGCCCTGGTCCACGTAGCGGGCCACCTCCTGGGCCCGGATCAGGATGCAATCGATCTCGGGATCGGCGATATCGGGGTAGTAGGAGCGCTCGGAGACCCGAAGTGCGAAGCCGGCCTGGTTGAAAAGCTTCGTGGTGGTCTCTTGGAGGCTTCCCTTGGGAAGGCCCAGCTGCAGTCGCTTCGCGTTGGATTCACTCATGGCTACGGCGGGAGGCGAAGCCTACCGAGCGGCGAGTGCGGTCGCCAGACGCTGGCGCAGACCCACGAGGTCCTCGAAGGCGTCACCGCGCTCGTAGGCCGGGTCCCGTGAAGACCCCCGGTCCTTGTCCGGGATCACCCGTTCGAGCACGTGACTTCTCACCAGCCAATCGATGGCATTCGTGAAAGCCACGGGGTTGGCCGCTTCGCTGCGGTCGACCTCCCCGAGGAGCCCGGCGCGCTCGTATTGCTCCTCGGCGGCCTTCAGCAGGCTCTTGGCCGTGAGGGCTCCCGGAGCGACCTGCACTGCCGCGAAGGTCGCGTAGTAGACTTCGACCACACCTCTCGTCAGCTCCGCCAGAAACCGGAAATACGGGAGACCCTTTTCCGTCGCCCGCAGTTCTCCGTCGACGCGCTCGATCCGGCCGAAGTGCTCGAAGTGGTCCAGGAAGGAATCGATGTGCGTCGCCAGAATTTCCGCCCGGGGCGTGAAGAACTCCCAATAGAACAGGTCGAGCCATCCGGCGACATCCCGCCGAATGTCATCGCGACACGGACCCACCAGCAGGCGCCGCGCCAGAAAGCTCGGTGCTGCCAGGAATTGAACGATGCTGTTGCGGTAGAGGTCGAGGGGGCGACGTCCCGACTCCTCGAAGTAGAGGATGTCCCCGCGAGCGTCGCGATTCAAATGGATCAAGTCGCTGGGCAGCAGGGACGCGATCGACTCGTCGAGGTTGCCATCCTCCGGATCCAGGGCATCCGTGAGCTTGACGCCCTGAATCCGCAACAGGTCGACGATCTCCTGCATCCGGGACGCCAGGTCGGCTCGGAACATTCCGCGGCGCCGCTCCCCGAGCAGCGCGCAGGCCGCGACCGACATCGTATTCGGCACTGCAGCCCAGTTGATCCGCTCGGCGATGCGATTGCCGAGTCCTTCGATGAATGTCCGTTTCTCGACTTCGTTTTTCTCCCGGTCCATTCGCTCCTTGCGTTCGCCGAGCGCGTCCGCCAACGAGATCGGCTCGCCGAAGTTGACGTACACACTGCCGAAGCGCCGCCGCAGGTATTTCCGCGCACGCATCAGGCCCACCATGCTCTCTTTGGACTTCTTCTCTCCCTCGAGCTCGCCGACCATCGCCCGCTCCTCCACCAGCCGTTCGTAGCTGATGGAAATGGGGACGAAGAAGAGATCGCGCCGACGGCTGTCGAGGAAGGCCTCTACGTTCCAGGTGAGCATCCCGAGCCTGGGGGGGACCGTCTTGCCCGTGCGGGAGCGGCCGCCCTCGATGAAGAATTCCTGGGTGAATCCCTCGCGGATCAGATAACTCAGGTAGGCGCGAAAGACCTCTTTGTAGAGGGGATCATCGAAGCTGCGCCGCATGTAGAAGGCGCCGACCCGACGCCACAGGTAGCCGAAGGGACCGAACCCCATGTTGTCGCGAGTCGCAACGTGAGGCGGGACCAGATAGTTGCTGTAGAACATGGTCGACAGAATCAAGAAGTCGAAATACGAACGGTGGCTGGGAACCAACACGATGGGATGGCGCTTCGCGAACTCGGCGACTCTCTCCAGCCCGATGGGATGGACCGACGTGAACAGCCGCCGTATTACGGTGGTGACCACGGCGTTGAGAACGGCGAGGACGGTGGAGTTCATGTTGGCCGCGATTTCGCGGACGATCCCCTCGGCTTCCAGCCGAGCCCCCTCGTGGGTTCGCCGCTTTTCCATCGCCCGCGCCTCGATCGCCGCCTGAACCCGAGGCGCCGCCAGAACGGCCTCCTGCACTTTGTGAAGGGGCTGCAGGGTGGGGCCCTCGACGACCTTCTCCTCGCGGTAGAGGAACATCAGTATCGAGCGCCGAAGCTTGCGGGCAACCGTCTGTTCGCCATCGCCGCGACGCGACTCCACGAAGGCTCCCAGGTCGACGGGTTCGCCCACCTTCACGGACAACCCGCGGTAGGTGGTGAGAAACGAGGTCACTTTGGCCACGTCCGTCGGACGCGTCGCCGCACCGTAGAAGAGGTTCAGGAAGCGCCGCCTCGCGCGCGGGCCCTTTCGCCAGAACAGGGCCAGCGGCACCACGTGGACGGTGGCGTCGGAATCCCATGCCGCGCGAACCACCTCCAGAAGCAGGTCCCTCTCGTTCTTGCCCCGCTCAAGGGCTTTCCGCCGCCCCCGCGGCCACGTTCGCAGGCGAGCCGTTCTCAAAAACAGAAAGAACGATTCCCCATCGAGAGTGAGCTTGCGGGTCTGGGCACGAGACTGCGCAAATTCGACCTCCTGGGAGGCGCCACGAGGCCGGGCCCATGCGATGCGCAGGGACTCCCAGAGAGGCCGGTAGTAGTGGAACCGAATCCCGTTTGCGAAGCGCGAGAGGCGGAGACCGTGGCGGCGGAACAACGCATTGAAGAGGAAGTAATCGAGCCGGCTCGCGTAGCGCATGACGTAGATGACCGCGCCCCGCGACTCGAGTCCGCGCAGCCGATCCACCGTCGCATCGTCGAGCCCGATATCGCGAAAATACCGGCGCGCGAACGCGCGCAAGAGCAGATTGAATCGCGGCGTCATCGCCGAAAGCAGAGACGTCGGGGTCGCCGCGCGGGTCTGACCCGCCGCGCCCAAGGCCTGGTCCCCCATGGCAACCCCAGGAGTACCACCATCGCCGGGAGGGGGCAACGTCGGGGCCATCAGTCCGGCAGCAGGATCTCTCCCGCCTTCATCTTGTCGGCAATCTCCGCCACCGACCAGAGGCCCCCGTCGTCGGATCTCGTGATGCCCGTGTGGGTGACCACCCTCATTTCAGCGATGCGACCGCCTCCGACGAAGAAGGTCTTTCCGGTGATGTCCTTCGCCAGTTCGCTGGACAGATAGACCACCAGCGGCGAGACCTGCTTCGGGTCCATCCGCGCCTGGAGCTTCGCGTCATCGAAGCCCGGCAGGTCCGAGGTGAGACGGGTGAGCGCCACCGGTGCCAGGATGTACACGCGAATACCGTACTTCTGGCCCTCGATGGCGAGGCAGCGACTCAGTCCCGCGATGCCCGCCTTGGCGGCTCCGTAGTTCGCCTGCCCGAAGTTTCCGTTCAGCCCGGAAGTGGAGGACGTGTTGATGATCACCCCACCCTGACCGCGTTTCTTCATGTGGTTGTAGACCGCATGGGTGACGCAATAGGTGCCCTTCAGGTGGACCTGCACCACGACATCCCAGAGATCCTCGGTCGTGTTCGCGAAGGATTTGTCGCGGAGAATGCCCGCGTTGTTCACCACGATGTCGACCTTCTCGAAGGCGTCGAGCGCAGATTTCAGGATGTTCTGACCGCCCTCGACGGTGACAACACTGTCGTGGCTGGCCACGGCCTCTCCGCCGGCGTCCTTGATTTCCTTGACGACCGCGTCGGCCATCGTGTGTCCCGAGCCCGTCCCGTCGCGTGCACCGCCGAGATCGTTCACGACAACCGCTGCACCTTCCTTCGCCAACGCCAGCGCGTGCTCGCGGCCCAGCCCGCCGCCAGCTCCGGTAACGATGGCGACCTTCCCGTCCAACAGGCCCATGCGGAATTCTCCTTCGGTGGTGTTCGGTGGTGTTCCGTGGTGTTCGGTGGCCGACACTAGCCGACGGTCAAAGCAGGAATCAAGTAAAGAGTATCGTTCGGAGCTTCGCGAAGGGCTCGAAGCCCAGCCCTTCGTACAGGCGTCGTCCGGCCATATTTCCGTCCACGACGGAGAGCTGTACGTGGTCGGCCCCGGCGGCGAAGGCCTCACCGCACAGCTTCGAGACACCGGCGGTCGCCAGACCCCGGCGGCGCATTTCCGGCCAGGTGTAGACGCCCTGAAGCAGCCAGCCCTCGGGACGCCGCACGTCGGCGTAGGCGGCAAAACCAACCCGCCCACCCGTCTCGACGACGCGAGCTCGATCCACCCGGCTCCGCACCCAGCGGCGAAAGCTCTTCGCGTCGCCGGCGAACGGATCCGGCCGTTGTTCCTCCCGGAGGCTCTCGCGCGCGGCGACGACCAGTGGATCGAGATCCGCCCGAGTCGCGGGTCGAATGGTTTCATCGGGGCCCGGCGCCCGCGGCGAGAACTGACCGATTCGCACCGCGTACGCCGTCTCGATGCGGTCGACCAGTACCTGCCGACGGCGTCGGCCCGGGAGCATCGACCAGAACCGGTCGACGACATGAACCTCGCTCTTCACCAGGCCCACGCCCAGGGAAGCGAGGTACGGCAGGAACGCGTCGATGGCATCGGCCTCGATCGCGGCATCCAGAACGACGCTGGGCCGCAGACCCGCCACACCGATGATTTCACCGTGTCGCCACGCGGCCACGATCTCCGGGCGAATTTCGCCAGCCCCGGCACGCCGTCCGAGACGGGCGACGAGATCGAACAGGAAGAGATTCGCGCGGGATTCCTTCGCCAGGTACTCGAGCGCCAGCTCGCGCTCGCCCAGCTCCAGAGGGTGGGCGTCTACTCGCCCGGCCATGACTTCCGCGATCGCCACCATCGCTTCACTCGATCACGGCGAGGACGGCGCCCTCCTCGACGTTGTCACCTTCCGCCACCCGGATCTCCACGACGCGGCCCGCGCAGGGCGCCTCCACCGGAATTTCCATTTTCATGGACTCGATGATGATCAGAACGTCTTCCTCGCCCACGACATCGCCGACGCTTTTCTCGATCTTCCAGATGTTGCCCGCGATCTGGGCCTCGACCTCAGTCGCCATTTCTCTCTCCGCGTCGGCCTGTGTGACTCCTGCAGCACTTGCCCCCGCCGGTCGGACAAGTCGCCGAACATGGTGACGGTCGGGGCGGTATCCGGCAAGCGCACACGCCGGCAGGGAGAGACACCCGCTATCCTCGGCGCGATCTGGAGACGCCATGCTCGAGACGATGACACGAGGATTCACAGCCGCCCGGGAGCGGCTCAGCGGCGTTCGGGCGCTGAGCGAAGACAACGTCGAACAGTCGCTGCGCGATGTGCGCATGTCGCTGCTCGAAGCCGATGTCGATCTGGCGGTCGTCAAGGACTTCCTGGCCCGGGTCAAGGATCGCGCGCTGGGCGACAAGGTGGCGACCCGCGTCCGCGACGCCAAGGGCCGCCGGGCCCGGATCACCCCGGGACAGCACTTCGTCAAGGCCTGCGAGGAGGAGCTCATCTCCTTGATGGGGCCCGTCGACACTTCCCTCGGCGCCGACGCGGCTCATGTGACATCGGTCCTGTTGGTCGGACTCCAGGGCGTGGGCAAGACCACGGTTGCGGCCAAGCTGGCACGCCATCTCCAGAAGGAAAAACGTCGACCGCTCCTGGTCGCCGCCGACGTTCGGCGACCCGCCGCCGTACTCCAGCTTCAGCAACTGGGCGAACGCCTGGACGTCGCCGTTCATACGGGCGCACCGGGACAGGCACCCCCCGAGATTTGCGGCGACGCTGCCGAGCGCGCGCGCCGAGAGGGCTTCGACGCGATCGTATACGACACCGCCGGACGCCTCGCGATCGACGAGGGGCTGATGGCGGAGCTCGGAGAAATCGCGCGAGCGGCCGCGCCCGCCAACACACTGCTCGTCTGTGACGCCCTGATGGGACGAGACGCCGTGAACACCGCCAAGGCCTTCGGCGACCAGCTCGACCTGGACGGTTTGATCCTGACCAAGCTCGACGGCGACGCCCGCGGCGGCGCGGCGCTGGCCATAAAAGCGGTGAGCGGAATCCCGATCAAGTTCCTGGGAACGGGAGAAGCGCTGGACCGCCTGGAACCCTTTCGCCCGGAAGGATTGGCGTCGCGAATTCTCGGGATGGGCGACGTCGTCGGCCTGGTTCGAGACTTCGAAGAGGTGGTGGACGAGCAAGAAGCCGAGGCCGACGCCGAGCGGCTACTGCGGGGAAAATTCGGCCTCGACGATCTGCTGAAGCAGCTGCGCACGATCCAGCGAATGGGGCCGATTCGCGAGGTCCTCGCCAAGCTGCCCATGTTCGGATCGATCGCGGATCAGGTCGACGAGGGCGAGCTGGGCAAGGTCGAGGCGTTGATCGGCTCGATGACACCGACCGAGCGCAGCCGGCCCGAGATCATCGACAAGAGCCGCGCCTCGCGAATCGCCCGGGGTAGCGGGCGGCGGTCTCGGGAGGTCCGAGAGCTCGTCCAGCGCTTTGACCAGATGCGGGAGATGATGGCGTCACTGGGGTCGGGCGGGATGTTGTCGGGCGTGCCGGGACTGGGGCGTCTGGCCAGCCCGGGCGGCGGCATCGACCCCTCTCTTTTGGGCTCCGGCGGGGCCGGGGATGGACTCGGACAGCGGGCCAGCATCCGACACCGGGCGCGTCAGAAGGGAAAGCGAAAACAAGCCCGCAAAGCGCGCCGCAAGAACCGGCGGCATTGAGCGCCGATGCGGCAACCTGCTTGCACCACCGACCCAGCCTCCTAGAATCAGCCAGAGAACGCTGGGGGATACGGCCGGGGGGCGTGTCCTCTGGAACCCCATCACCCATGAGCCGATCCGCGGTTCTCACCCCGCGAGGCCGCTAGCCCCCGAAGCGCCCGCTGTCGCCGCTGGAGAGTCATCAGGTTTTGCACGCGAATTGCCGATTCTCTGTAGTGCCGATGCCGAGAACGCTCCTTCTAGTAGTCGCCGCACTGGCGCTGGGCTCGACGGCCGGGGCCGCGACGGGCGAGCTGCTTCCGCGGCCCGATGTCCTGGAGCCCAATGTGCGCTTCTGGGCCCGAATCTACAGCGAGGTGGGTGGTGATGCGGGCCTGATTCACGACACCGTCCACCTCGACGTCGTCTACGAGCTGATTTCGCTTCCCCAGGGGATCAGCGCCCGGGCCCAGGAGCGACGCGTCGAGAAGGTAAAAAAGGGCTACCGGACGATCCTGCGCCAGCTGGCCCGGGGCAAGCGGACCGGCCTGAGCGCTCGGCAGGAGCGCGTGCTAAAGGCCTGGCCTGCGGGAACCCGCAACGCCACGTTTCTCCAAGCCGCCAGCAACCTCCGCTTCCAGCTCGGACAGGCGGACCGGTTTCGAGCGGGGCTGATTCGCTCCGGCGCCTGGCGCGACCACATCGCGGAGGTCCTTGACCAGCGCGGTCTCCCCCCCGAGCTGGTCGCCCTGCCCCACGTCGAGTCGTCCTACAACCCTCGCGCCTATTCGAGGGTCGGAGCCGCGGGCCTCTGGCAATTCACGCGCGCGACGGGACGCCGGTACCTTCGCGTCGACCACGTCGTCGACGAACGCCTGGATCCGAAGCGGGCCACGGTGGCGGCGGCGCGGCTGCTCGAGCAGAACCACAACTCTCTCCACAGCTGGCCCTTGGCGATCACGGCGTACAACCACGGAGCGACGGGCATGCGCCGCGCCGTCCGGAAACTCGGAACATCGGATATCGGCACCATCGTGCAGCGCTACAAGAGCCGGACCTTCGGGTTCGCCTCGCGGAACTTCTATGCCTCGTTCCTGGCTGCGATCGAGATCGATCGCCACGCGAAGCGGTTCTTCGGACACCTGGAGCGAGACTCCCCCGTGCAGACCACCGCGATCGTCCTCGATCAGTTCTATCCCGCGATCAGTCTCGAACGAGCCCTCGGCATCGATCGCGAGACGCTGAAGAAACACAATCCCTCGCTGCGCCCCGCGGTGTGGAATGGCAGCAAGTACCTTCCGCGCAGCTTCGAGCTGCAGATTCCCGTGGCCGCCGCCTTGGAGAACCCGATGCTCGCGCTGGAGTCGATTCCCCGCGACGAACGCTTCGCGAAGCAACACCGCGACCGCTACTACAAGGTTCGTCGTGGGGACACCCTGTCGGCCATTGCCGACCGCTATCGCGTCCGAATACGGGAACTCATGGCCCTGAACAACCTGCGAAGTCGGCATCGAATTCGGGCGGGCCAGGTGTTGATCCTGCCCGACGCGGCCCGGGGCGGTCCGGCGCTGGTTGCGGTGGAGTCGCTCCCCGACGACGGCAGATACCGGGTCCGCCGCGGCGACACCATCGGGATCATCGCCAGACGCTTTTCAGTGAGTGAAAAGAAGATCGTCGCCCTCAACGGCCTGAGAAATCGAAATCTCATCTCCGTGGGCCAGCAGCTGCAACTGACAGAACCTCCCCCGATCGTCGTCGCTTCGGTAAAACTCGAGACCGCTCCGCGCGCGGACGCGGTCGACTCGCGGATGCCGAAAATCGCGACGGAAATCGCGGGAAACGGAACCCCCGCCAAGAGCGTCTGCGGGGAAAACTGCAGCGCCCTTACAGGTTCCGACCCCGAGAACGGTTCCGACCCCGAGAGTGCACCCGCCGCGCCCCCGCCGCTCGCAGAGCCCCCGCTGCTCGCCGAGCCGGCGCCGCTTGCCGGGCCCGCCAACAACGGCCCCCCCAACGGAACCGAGGCTCCGACGACGGCAGCCGACGCGTCCTTGGAACTCGAGCTGCTGGCTGCCGTCCCCTCGAACTACGCCGTGACACCCGACGGCCGGATCACCGTCCACGCCGAAGAGACCCTCGGTCACTACGCCGAGTGG
This sequence comes from Myxococcota bacterium, assembly GCA_036447375.1. Taxonomy (GTDB): domain Bacteria; phylum Myxococcota_A; class UBA9160; order UBA9160; family SMWR01; genus JACZXC01. Next base: position 23,792 of record JAZFUU010000198.1, on the reverse strand, counting down.
CTCGAGCTGCGCACGAGCCGGCTGCGCGCACTCAACGGGATGTCGATGAACACACCGGTCGTCATCGGACGCCAGGCGCGCCTCGACTTCGGCAGGGTCAGCCGCGAGACCTTCGAACGGCGTCGCCTCGAGTATCATCAAACGCTGCAGGCGGAGTTCTATGCCGCCTGGGTCATCGTGGGGACCGAGGCCCACGTCCTGGAGACCGGCGACACGCTGTGGCTCCTGGCCAAGGAGGAATTCGAGGTGCCGATCTGGCTCCTGCACCTCCACAACCCGGATCTCGACTTCGCCAATCTGACCCCGGGAACGGTGATGGTGGTACCCATCATCGGGCGGCGCGAAGGCGAGGCCCCGCCGGGCTAGAGCGTTCTACACAGAAAAGATCGTCTCGTCCGGGAGTCGGATGGCGGTCAGAAAGCCGCCGTAGACCGCTCCCGTGTCGATCCCGATGCCGTAGGGGCGATTCCAGCGCACTTTGAAATCCGGTGCCGGCGTGTGTCCGTACACGACCGTCACTCCCAGCACATGGGGCAGATCGGCGCTGGCCCGATCCCAGAGCAGATCCTGGGGACGCGCGCGGCGAAGCGCGTACGCAACCTCGGATTCCCCCAGTAGTCGGCGCCCGATACCCGCGTGTACGAAGAGATAGTCCCCCTCGAGGTGAAAGAGCTTCAGGCGGCTGTAGAACTCCTCGTGGGATTTGGGAAGCACGAAGTTCGCGGGCTCGGGATCGTCCAGGTCGAAGTAGCCGTAGCTCGCCAGCGTGCGATCCCCCCCGTTGGGCAGGAATGCATCGCCGCCGAAATAGCTCTCACCGCGCCAGCCGATGAAGTCGAGGAACATCGATTCGTGGTTGCCCAGCAGGAAGGTGCAGTCCCGTTCCAGCTCCAGATCGATCAGCCGCTGGACCACTCCCCGGGCGTCGGGTCCGCGATCGATGTAGTCACCGATGAAGAGCAAGCGGTCGTCCGGGCCCAGGGGAAGCTTCTCCAACAGCTCATCGAGCAGGTCGAGTTGCCCGTGAATGTCCCCTACGGCGTACAGCACCCAGATTCCCCTTGAACAGCTCCCTGAATGCGATTTCGGCCGCCGCCGGGTCCAGCTTGATCGCGCAGGCTCACTCCGGACCCATCGCCGCCGATCGCAGCGCCTCGGGAGCGCTCGCCTCTGCCCTCCGCAGCGCCAGCTGTCCGCAGGCCGCATCGATGTCCGAACCCCGGCTCCGGCGCAGGGTCACGGTCGTACCCGATGCGGCCAGCTCCCGCAGGAAGCGATCGATCGTCTCATCCGTCGGCGGACCCAGGTCGGAGTCCGCGTGGGGGTTCATGGGAATCAGATTCACTTTCGACGGGAGGCTGCGCGCAATCTGGACCAGCCGGCGAGCGTCCTCGATCCCGTCGTTGATCCCATCGATCAAGGTGTATTCGAAGAAGACCGGACGTCGCCGCGTGATGCCCTCGAGCCCGCGCAGCGTGCCCAACAGTTCCCGGATCGGATACCGGCGATTCAGCGGAACCAGCCGATCGCGCACCTCGTCGGTGGTGGCGTGAAGAGACACGGCCAGGTTCACAGGTACGCTTTCCAACAGGGGACGGATCTTCGGCAACACACCCACCGTCGACACGGTCACCCGGCGGGGCGCCAACGCGAACGCCTTGGGGTGCAGCAGGATCCGCACAGCCTCGACGACCGCCGCCAGATTCAACAGCGGCTCGCCCATCCCCATGAAAACGACGTTGCTGATCCCTCGCCCCTCCGCCAGCAGGGGTTTCATGCGACACATCTGGTCGACGATCTCCGCCGTCGTGAGATTGCGACGAAAGCCGAACACTCCGGTCGCGCAGAAGCTGCAGGCCAGCGCGCATCCGACCTGGGTCGAAAGGCAGAGTGTGGTTCGATTCTCTTCGGGAATGACGACCGATTCGATCTGCGCACCGTCGCGGGCCCGAAGAATCGCCTTGATCGTCCCGTCTCGCGAACGGTCTACGGCCACGAGTTCGAGGCTGCGCGCCTCCCAGCCTTCGACGAGACGAGCGCGCAGCTCAGCGGGCAAATTCGTCATCAGCGCGGGATCGTCGACGCCGCGCTGATACATCCAGAGGCAGATCTGCTCGGCGCGATACGACTCGAGGCCATCCCGCGCCAGCCGATCGCGCAGGGCTTCGACGGAGTAGTCCTTGAGATTCGAACGCGGGGCCGTCACTCGATCCTCCGGTAGGAGAAGAACCGCAGAGATCGTCCCTGGGCGAGCCATTCGGCTTCATAGGCGGTGCGCTGGCGACCGGGCACCGACGAACGGAACGGTTCGGGCGCGTACACGTTCTCGAGTCGGGATTCCGCCGCCAGGACCGCCCCCGCCTGTTCGGCGTACGGGTCGTGGTCCGTCGCGATGTGAATCAGGCCGTTGGGCTCCAATCGTCTCGCCAGATCGCCGACAAAGGCCGGCGCGATCAGGCGCCGGCGATGATGACGCTTCTTGGGCCAGGGATCGGGAAAATTGATCCAGCAGCAGGCGACGGAATTCGGAGGCAGCAACAGCACCGCCTGCTGGGCACTGCCCTCGATCAGCCGAACGTTCCGCACCTCACTGCGGGCCAGTCGGCGCGCCATCTTGAGCGTCCGTTTGAAGGAGATCTCGATGCCGAGGAAGCCCGACTCGGGCTCCGCGCGCGCCAACCCCATCAGAAACTCACCGCGACCGAATCCGACGTCGAGGATCAAGCGTTTGGGTGGGGGTCCCAATCCGGCGAACAGAGCCGGCCACCCTCGCTCGCGGACGAGTCGCCGCGCCGCCTCGGGCTCGAGCCGCCAATCCTCTCCGGGAATGTCGTACTTGAGAATTCGGCTCATCCGGGCGACATCCCCGCCGACAGAACGTGACGCAGAGCTCGAACCCCGGGAAGGGCCCGCCGGCGCGGGTGGACCTCCACCACCACGCGCTCGTCGTCACCCAGCTGCGCGCGCCGACGCACCTCTTCCAACGCCTCCATGGGTCCTCCCAGAGCGTCCACCAGTCCGACCGAACGAGCGCGGACGCCACTCCAGATTCGCCCCTGGGCCACCTCGTCCAGAGCCGTTCCCGAGAGTCCGCGCCCTGTGCCAACGCGTTCGAGGAAGAGTTCGTACAGGGTCGACATCTCTCTCCGCATCGCATCGCGTTCGCCGCTGGTAAAACCGCGGGATTCGGAGAGCAATCCGGCGCGGGCACCGCGCTCGACGGCGTCTTTCGTCACGCCGATGCGATCGTAGAGCCCCCCGAGATCGATCTTGCCGCCGACGACGCCGATCGAACCCGTGATGGTCCCCGCCTCGGCCAACAGGGCGTCCGCGGCTGTTGCTATGTAGTAGCCTCCTGACGCCACCACGTCTCCCATCGAAACCACCACGGGCTTGTCTTTTCTCAACAACGACACCGCACGCCACAGAAGGTCCGACGCGAGGCCGTCGCCCCCGGGGCTCTCGAGGCGCAGGACCACCCCGCGAATCTCCTCAGCCCGGCGAATCCGTTCCAGCAACGCCGTCAGCACGTCACAGGCGATGCCGCGGGAACCCCCTCCCCGGTGGATCCCGCCCTCGGCGACCACGTAGGCGAGATGGGGCAACCCCGTCCGCAGCGGCCGCCAACCCGGGTCGCCCGCGCGAAGGGCATGGTAGAGGGGCGCCTCGACAAAGCGAATCCGTTCGGAATCCGATCCCGGCGCCGGGGAGCTCGGGCCCAGGGCCTCGAGCTGCTCGTCGAGTTCGTCGGGATAGAGGCATCCGTCGGCCAGGCCCGCCTCAACCGCGGCCCGGGCACCGTAGGGCCCCCGGTCGATCAGATCGCGCACGGTCGCCGGGTTCAGGTTGCGGCCCGCTGCGATCCCGCCGACGAGCTCATCGAACAGATCGTCCACCAGGGCCTCGAGCTGTGCGCGATCCTCCGGTGACATGCTCTGGCGCGTGAATCGATCGCCCGCCGCCTTGTGCGTACCGACGTGAACGACGTCCACTTTCACACCGAGTTGATCGAGCAATCCACGGAGGAATAGGCTCTCGGCGCGAAGTCCCACCAGAAATATCTGGCCCGCCTGGGGAAGCCAGAGACGATCGGCAGCGCTCGCGATCAGCAACCCCTCGGCTCCCAACACCTCGGCATAGGCGGCGACCGGCTTGCCGCGCTCCCGCAGCCGCTCGACGGCGCGCCGCAAGGAGAGTGCCTTGCTCCAGCCAATGGGGGTGGCGCCGACCCGGAGCAATACGCCCACGACCTGGGGATCCGTGGCAGCGGCCTCGAGGGTCTGGAGCACCTCGAACAGACCCACGGTGCCTTCGCGGGTGAGGGGAAGTCGTGGGGAAGCGAGATCCTCGACGGGTCCGGTCAGGCGCACGACGATCCAGAAGCCCCGACGGCGCGGAAGCGCCAGGGCGCCCACGACTCGGCGCGCGCCCCGCGCGAGATTGGCCGCCGCTCGACCGACGATCGGAGCGACGCGGGCCATCAGTTCCTGCGCGACCGGTGCCCGCTCAGATAATCCACCATCAGATACGAACCGAGCTGCGTTGGACTGCTGTACAACGCGCGACCCCGGTTGATCTGGGTCATCCGCTCGACGAAGCCCACCAGTTGCGGCGAATCGTCGAGCATGAAGGTGTTGATGGTCACACCGCGGCGCGTAATGCGGCGCACTTGCTGCAGGGTGGCAGCCACAGCCCGGGGCGACACCCCGCCGAACCCCATGGGCCACTCGACTCGCAGCTGGCGCCCCTCCAGATATGCGGTGGGCTGGCCATCGGTGATGACGAGCACCTGGGGGTTCGCGCTGGGGTGCCGCGCGATCAGGCGTTCCGCCACCATCAGGCCTTCCTGCAGATTGGTGAAAGGATCGCCCATGTCCCAGGTGGCCTCGGGGAGATCTCGAATCGGCAGTTCCCTCGCGCGGGTCGAGAACCCGACGACGAAGAATTGATCCCGCGGAAAACGCGTCCGCACCAGATGGTGGAGAGCCAAGGCCACCCGCTTGGCGGCGGGAAAGCGGCCCGCCCAGGACATCGACCAGCTCATGTCCAGTAGCAGGATGGTCGTCGCCTGGGTCGTAAAGTCGCACTCGCGCAACACGAAGTCGTCGACCGAGAGATCGAAAAGGCGGCCCGCGCCGCCCGAATCACCGGGTCGAACTCCCTGGGCGACATTGCGTTTTACCGAATTCAGCAGCGTTCGCACGATGTCGAGGTCGAGGGGGTCGCCGAAGACAAAGGGCTTGGTCTCGTCGGGTCGGGGGAGTGCAGCACCTCGGTGGTCGGTCTCGTGACCCCCCGGGCGGTCTTTTCGCAGCGTAGCGTAGACCTCGGCCAACGCCTGGGCGCCGATGCGACGGATCGCCCGCGGGGTCAGCTCGCTGGCCTCGCCGCGATCGCGCAGGTATCCCGCGCGCTCAAGGCTCGCCTCCAGGTCCCGCAGCAGGATGAAAGACCGGGCGGCGTTCTCACCGAGTATCTCGCCCAGTCTCTCGGGATCGATGGGTTCGAAGTCGCCCTCGGCCAACGCGCGAGCGAGTGCCTCGATGGACTCGATGCGTTCACGAATCTGCTGGGCTGTCGGGTAGTCCGCACTCTCTTGACCCCGAAATCGATCCTCCCGCTGCTCGAGGAACTGTTCGAGCTCGCGCAGCCGGTCCAGCTCGCGCAACAGCTCCGCGAACTCCTCGCCCGCCTGTTTGTCGTCGAACTCGTAGTCGCGAAACCGCTCGATCGCGCGAGACAGGGTCGGGGCCTCTTCGTGCCGACGGGTGAGAAAGTCGTTCATCCGCGCGGATTCGTATCCGTGGGACGAGCGCAGGGATTGATGTTCCCGGTCGAGGATCCCGTCCAAACGGCGGCGCGGGTCGCCCATCGCGTCGTCCATGCGGTAGCGGTCGTACAGCGATTGAGCCTCGTCGCGAAGCTCCCCGATCAGCTCTTCCAGCCCCATCACCCGCATGTCCAGCCCGGCGAGTTCGAAGCCGTAGCGCTGCATCCACTCCAGCGCTTCGCGGGCGTCGAGTCCTTCCATCATGAGGTCCGAGAGGGCGTCGAGGGCGCTGTTCGCGTCCAGGGAAAACTCGCTCTGAGAGCCGTCCCAGCGACTGTAGACGATCGACTTCATGCCTTGGCGTAGCGCGATCCCCGTTCTCGGGTCTTCTTGTTCAATCGGTTCGTGAGGTGAAGACCCTCGAGGATGAATTCGAGCGCCGAGGCCACCCGACCCGGCGAATCGCCACCGGCCAGGCCCACCGCGGCATCTCGCAAGCCGGGGATCTCCTCCAGCCCCACCAGGACCTCCCGGGACGGCATCGATCCCGAGACTTCAACGGCCCAGCCCCCGTCGAACGCGTCGACCACCGTCCCCAGGTCGTCGGCGCTGAAGCGGCTGTCGAAGACGCTCCGGGTCGCGCGCCGCACCAGATCTCGGGCGACCTCGAGCTCCGAACGATCCGACCCGGCGTATTCGATCTCGAGCTTTCCAGCGGTCGACTCGCCGATGGCATCGAGATCGGAGATGCGAGGAACGGCTTCGTCCTCGCCCTGACGCAGCGCCCGACGCAAGGCGTTGGCCAGCAACGTCTCGTAGTTGGCGATCGACATGCGGACCGAGACCCCCGATGTCTGATTGACGTCCGGGCTGCTGCGCGCCTGAAAGGTCAGCTCGCCGATGACATCCTCCATGAACGACGGAATGTGGCAGTCGATTCCGTCGGCCCTTGGGGCCGTGTACTCCTGCCGCACGATCGCGAGCTCGAGATCACGGGTCTTGGGGTAGTGGGTGCGAATCTGCGCCCGATAGCGGTCCTTCAGCGGCGTGATGATTCGACCCCGGGTGGTGTAGTCCTCGGGATTCGCGCTGGCCACGACGAACACGTCGACGGGAATCCGCACCCGGTAGCCCTTCACCTGGATGTCGCGTTCCTCCATCACGTTGAAGAGCCCGACCTGGACCTTTTCCGTGAGGTCCGGAAGCTCGTTGATGCAGAAGATTCCACGGTGAGTCCGCGGCACGAGGCCGAAATGAATGGTCATCTCGTCTCCGAGGGATCGTCCCTCAGCGACCTTGACCGGATCCACGTCGCCGATCAGATCTGCGATCGAAACGTCGGGCGTAGCCAGCTTCTCTACATAGCGGTCCTCCCGATTCATCCAGACGATTTCGCAGGCATCGCCGTGTTCGGCCAGCAGCGCCCGGGCATACGCCGAGATCGGGGCAAAGGGATCGTCGTTGACTTCGCTTCCCGCCACGCAGGGGAGCCACTCGTCCAGAAGCCCCGTCAGGGCGCGGATCATCCTGGACTTGGCCTGCCCTCTCTCGCCGAGAAAGATCAGGTCGTGACCGCAGAGAAGGGCATTCTCGACGGCCGGGATCACCGTGTCCTCGTAGCCGAGGACGTGATCGAATATCGGCTTCCCGGCGCGGATCCGGTCCAACAGATTTTCCCGAAGCTCTTCGCGGACGCTACGGGGGCGATAGCCGATCTCTCGAAGTTCGCCGAGACATCGAGGCGTGGGGGGCCCGAAACTCATGGGCGGGTCTTCAGAGCGCCCGGGCCATTCACAGCAGCCCGGCCATGCTCGCGCCGTCGTGTTTCCGAAGTGTCTCCGTCACGTGGCGGATGATGAGCAGCACCGAACGGTCGAAGGAGGCGTTGTCGACGATGGGGACGTCGTAGCGATCCGCCGCATCCAGGAAATAATCCTGGATCTTGAGAATCGAATCGATGTTCTCGAGATATCGGTGCTTCCCCCGCTTCGCCTCACCGGCGGCGCGCGTCGCGAATCGCTTCTCGAAGTCCGCGCCCTCGAGCGTTCCCACGACCAGGAAGATGATGTGGGCGAGATCCGCGTACGCGTCGAAATCGATCACGCCGGGCACGATCGCGACGCCATCGAGAACCAGGTTCGCGTTCTCGGCGACGGCCCGGTCCATGGATGCGCGAATACCGACAGCGACGGTGGCCGTCTGCGCCCGAAAGCCATCCAGGATGGGATCCTTGCTCATAGGCTCCGGGCCGAGGAGCCGGTGCGCATCGTAGGAAGAGCCGTGAATCGCGGGCACGAGTTCGGGCGACAGCATGAGCCGCATGATCTGGCGGATCGAATCGGTGGAAAGCACACGGCCGATACCGAGACGGTGCGCCACCTCCAATGCCAGGGAAGTCTTGCCCACTCCGGTAGCCCCGCCCAGCAGGATGATCACCGGCCGCTCGGATTGCTGGAAACGCCGCCACACCAGATAGCGGTCCGCGGTCTGGGTATTCATCTGGCGGGCGATGGCCTGGTAGGTCCGCCGCCGTAGCTCGTGCCGATCGATTCGCTGGATCCGGGCGGCGGCGAGTTCGCTTTCGATCTGACGCGCCACGTCGAATGCGTCGTTGGGATCGAGGGCAGCCGCGAGCAGCGACTGGGACAGCACGCCCTTCGAAAAGGGCAGCTCCTGACCGTGCCCCACGACTGTAATGTTCACCGGAACCTGCGGACGAGGGTCCTCCTGGAAGACTTCGCTCCCCAGAATCTCGCGGACCGTCTTGGCCAGCTCTTCCTTGGGGACGACCTCACGTCCGCCGATCCGATCGCGGACCTCATTGGCAGTGCGATACGCGGTATCGAACGTGACGCCACGGGCCATCAGGGAGTGGGTCATGATGCCGCGCATGAACGGGCGACGACCCGCGGAGCTTTCGACGAGAATCCGGTCACGACTGCGATCGGGCTCGGTTGCGTGTTTTTCCCCGCCCTTCGGATTCACGTATCGCAGCCTACCCCACGCCCGAAGCGGCCGCGAGGAACCCGGAGAGACCGCGAGAAACACGCCAAATCGGGGGAAATTTCTGATGAGAGTCGTGATTTTGAGGTTAGAAGTAGAGCGATTCTATGGAGTTTCGGCTTGACTTGCGGCTAGGCAGAGACCTACGCTTCGAATCGCAGCGGAGCGACGGGGGGTTGCCGCGTTGTCTGTGGATTTTTCAAACGACGTTTCCCAGTCACGCTTCTTCGAGATCAATGGAATCTCACGGTGTCGGATCCGATCCGGGCCGCAAAACCACCCGATCGCTTTGGACAGCAACACCCCTGGGGGTTACAGCAGGACCGTCTTCCAGTGTCGAGTATCCCTCAAGGGTGCGAGAAGATTGGTGAATGCCGGTGTCTCGGTGCAGCGGTTCCAGAAGTCCGCGCGTCTGCTGAAATGGATTCTCCCAACCGTACGGCGATCCCTTGCCAACTGGGCCCTCATGGCCACGGGGGTACGCAAGCGTACGGCGTGAGGCTGCTGCCCCAGTCCGGGGCGCGCTACGTTCCGGACCGCCTCGCCGGCGAAGTTGGGCCCGCGGATATCGCGGGTTGTAGCGGTCGTAGCCGCGCGCGCGACCGTAAGCGGGGGGAAGCGAACCATGCGCGTCATCGGCATCGTCAATCAGAAAGGGGGCTGCGGTAAGACGACCACCGCGGTCAATCTCGCGGGGTGCCTCGCAGCCGACGGATTCCGCGTCCTCGTCATCGACATCGATCCCCAGGCCCACGCAACGCTGGCTCTGGGGCTCGACCCGGACGAGCTGGACGAAAACCTGTATGAGGTTCTCGCCGAACCCGGGGGCAGCGACCGTCTCCAGGACATCATCGTCGAGATATCCGAAAACCTCGATATCGCTCCCTCGGGAATCGTGCTGTCGGCCCTGGAGCAGAAGCTCGCCGCTGAGCGAGACGACACGCGGACCGAGCGCTTGGCCAATGCCCTGGAAAAACTCGAGGGCGCCTATGACTTCGCGCTCATCGATTGCCCACCCAATGTGGGCTTGCTCACCTTCAACGCCCTCCGCGCCACCAAGGAAGTCATCGTTCCCCTGGAGACCAGCCGGTTCGCGATCCACGGCGTCCAGAAGCTGCTCGAGACCATCGGCCTGCTCGCCGAGCGGATCGGGCACGAGATCGACGTGCGGGTGCTCATGACGCTGTACGACGGGCGCACCCGATTCGCGCGGAAGACGCTTTCCGAGGTCCGCGCCATGTTCACCGACATGTGCTTCGACACCGTGATTCGCCTCAACGTGAAACTTCGCGAGGCCGCCGCAAAGGGTCTGCCGATCTGCTTCTACGCACCCTCGGCGAACGGCGCCATGGACTACGCGGCCCTGGCCGTCGAGGTCGAAGCCTCGGCTCCCGAGGCCTTGGCCGCGGTGGAAACCCCGGGTGTCGAGCCTGCGAGCGCTCCTCGCGAGATTGTGGTGCACTTCCGGGATTCCGAGGCCAGCGACGTTCGAATCGCGGGCGACTTCAACGATTGGGTCCCGGACAAGGGAGTCCGGTCGCTGATCGAATCGGATGGGTCGAGCCGGATCTGGACCAAGGTCCTCCAGCTCCCGCCGGGGACTTACCAGTACCGCTACGTCGTCGACGGTGAGTGGCGGGAGGACCCCGACAACCCGGCTGTGGTGACGAGTTCCGTTGGGGCCCGGAATTCGGTTATGGTCGTGCGCTAGGGGGAACGAGTGGACCTTGCCCCGCGACCTTCGTGACGTACTCGACTACCTGCTGCCGTTGAAAGAGGGGGGGACGCCTCCCCAATCTTCGACACGAATGGCCTCTCCTCCCGCCGACTTCGTACCGGGCCCGGGACCGGCTCGCCCCGCTGCGCTTTCGATCGTGGCGATTCCGATCGGCGACCGAGATGTCGTTCGCGCGGCTTTCGCCTGGAATCTCTCGGTCGAAGTAGCGCGCCTGGGCGCGAGCGGAACCCTCGTTGCACCCGAGGAGGACGAACCCTCTCTGCTCTGGCCCGAGCCTGGGCGGGGTCCCGTGGGATCGGAGGTCGTGATCGCCCCCGCCAACAATCTGGGTGATCTGTACCGGGTAGCGCTCGATGTGGCCGTCGATCGAGCGGCCGACCCCGCGGGTGGCGTCGTTCTGGTCCGGGTGCCGCCCGCGTGGCTGCGGGTAGAGTCGGACGGTCGGGCGCTGCTGCGATGGGTACTGCTGTTCGGTTCCCTCGAACCCCGGGATCTGCTGGAAACCTACGCCCTGGCCAAGCGGGTCCTCCGAGCCAGCCATCGAACCCGGCTGGGCATCACGATCCACGGCGTCCGACGGGTCAGCGAAGCACAGGAGGCCTTCTCACTGCTCTCCGGCGTGGCGTCGCGACACCTGGGTCAACCGCTGGTGAGCTACGGACTCCTGGTAGACGACCTGCACGTCTACCGGGCCATCGTTTCACGCCGGCCGGTAGGTCTCGAGCACCCCCAATCGCGGGCATCCCGGGCACTGCGGGACGTCGCGCGACTTCTGCTCGAGGACTCGAGGAGTGCCGCAGTTGTCTGACCTCTCGCTCACCACACCCCCGGCGCGGGCCGAGCTTCTCAGACAGCTGGGCGAGCGTCTCACCGAGCTGATCCCCGGGGCCCGCCTGCTGGCCGAGCGACTCCTCGGCGCCGACTCGCGCATCGACTTCGTCACGGCGGACCCATCTGGGCGGGTGATTCTGGTCATCGTCGGAGAAGAAGGCCAGGATCTGGAACTCATCGGCCGAGGGTTGGCCCAACGCGCCTGGATCGAGCCGCGGCTCCGGGATTGGCTCCAGATATCCCCCAGCCTGGGAATCCGCCCGGAAGTCGCAATCAAGGTCTGGCTCCTGAGTCCCTCGGTCCGGCCCGAATCCGTCGCGGCAGCCAACCAGGTCGGATCGGACACACTGGCCTGGGCGGTCTACCGCTGTATTCGAAACGGATCGCAGATCGAGACGGTGCTCGAGATCCTGAGCGCCCCTCCGACGACACCAGCCCAGGCCCGGGGTCTCGAGCCATCACCGGCCGACGCCAGCGGTTTCCGCACGGGACTTTCCGATGCCGACCTCGGTCTAAACCAGCGCGAGCTCGGCGAATTCACCTAATCGAGTCCCCACGGGGAAAAACGATATCTTCGGTGACATTTTTTGACACCGGGTGCCACGTCGCGGCCACTCCCAATATGTGGAACGTCTCACCTGAAGGCAGAAGCCCCAGGGGGACAGCGGGAGTTCTTGGCATGGCAGTGGCTCAGTCCGTTGAAAGCGTCCCGGTAGCGGACGACATCCTGATCCAAGGGGTTCTCCAAGGGGACGAGGGGAGCTTCGAGGTTCTCTACGAGCGCTACTTCCCCCGGGTCAGCCGTTTCGTAAACCGCCGCATCCGCAACCGATCGGATGCCGAGGAAGTCGTTCAGGAAGTCTTCATCAGCATCTTTTCCTCGTTGGGCTCCTTCCGGGCCGAAGCGCCCTTCATCGCTTGGGTTCTGGGGCTGACGCGCCGGACCATCGCCGCTCGTTTCAAGAAGAAGCAGCATCCGACGGTTCCTCTCGATAGCGAAGAGGAACTCGAACGATCCGGCCCTCTGATTGCCACCGGGCACCGCGAAGCCACCCCTCTCGAAAACTACGAGTGCCGAGAACGCTGCGAACACCTGCAAGCGGCGGCGACCCAGCGATTGAACGCCGATCAATGGCAGCTCTTTGAGCTCTACCACCTGAAGCACCAATCGATCCGCGAGATCGCGGCGACGACCCACAAGACCGAGGACGCGGTGAAGTCGAATCTGTACCGCGCCCGCAAGCTTCTCCTCGCGCAGTAGTCCCTGAAGAAAGAAGTCGGCTCGGGCCCCTTTCTACACCCGCGGCCTTCGGCCTTGGGCATTCGCTGAACGCTGTCGCTGAGACCGCTAGACTGAAAAGGCGATGGACGCTTTGTCGGCGTTTCGGGTGGATCGAAGCGAGCCCCTGGGCCTGTGGACGGGTTCGAACGAGCCTCCGGCCTCCGATCCCGATCTCCGCGCCCTCCGCTTCGAGTTCTCCAGCCGGGGGGATCGCGTCCCGGGTCGGCTATGGCTCCCTCCGAGCGGCGAGGAACCCCATCCCCTGATTCTGCTCCAACACGGGCTGGGCGGCTCCAAGGAGGCGCCCTACCTCGATGCCACCGCCGGACCCTGGGTACGGCGTGGCGTAGCCGTCGCGTCCATCGATTTTCCTCTGCATGGAGATCGCTCGGACGCCAAGCTGACGCGCCGTTTCGCTTCGAAGCTAGATTCCACTGCCGAACCCGACCCGGCCTCCCAGTCGTTCGTGGCCTCGTTTCTGCATCAGAGCGTGATCGACTTGCAGCGGGCCGTCGACGCCGTCGCAGGGATGCCGATCATCGACGAGTCGCGCATCGCTTACGCCGGATTCAGTCTGGGGAGCATCGTCGGCGCGACGTTCTGCAGCGTCGATCCGCGGCCCCGCGCCGCCGCCTTGGCGCTGGGTGGTGGCGGTTTCGGCCCCCCCGAGGTCGATCCGGTTCGCTACGTCGGGGGCATCGCCCCGCGACCCCTGCTGTTGGTGAATGTGATCGATGACGCGACGATGCCCCGTGCCGCCAGCCAGGCGCTGTTCGAGGCGGCGGGAGAGCCGAAGGAATTGCTGTGGTTCGAAGGCACTCATACCCAACTCCCGGGACGGGCGTTGAAGGCGATGTGGCAGTTCCTTCGGGTTCACCTCTCGCACTGATCCCGATGGAGGACGAGCAGAGTGCCACCCACCACCAGAACTGGCATGGCCACGAAGCTCAGACCCGGGACCAGACAGGTGAGAAACGCCGCGCTGCCGAAACCCAGCATGGCGGGAACGTCGGAGCCGACCCATCGGCGCTTGTGGGCGAACGACAACCGGCGCCGGTCCAGGGCGTAGCTCGCGTAGTCCAGGGGCAAGAACAGAATCGTAAAGCCCAGGATCAGAGGGCCCGTCACGAGTTGGGCCCCCGGAATCAAGAAGCCGAGGCCGGCGAGCAGGCCGACCACGGCCAGATAGAACGCAACTCGACGGAGTTCCTCTAGAAGCGCGCGACCGCCCTCGCGCAGGGTCTCCAGCAGGCCCGACCCGGCATCGTCGCTCTCCGCGGCGGTCACGATCCGCTCGACTCGCTGGGACAACACGTCGTGAAACGGTGACGCGATCAGACCTGCGACGAAATAGGCGGCCACCAAGCAGGCTCCTGCCACGAGCAGGAACAGAAACGCTCCGATCGCCGCGAACGCCAGCTGCACCGGGCCGACCCAGATCCACGAGGTCCAGTGCGTCGCCTCGATCACCGGCATCCATTCTGTGACACCCGCGTGAATCTCCCCGGCGTAGCGGACGATGAACGTGATCGCCGCCGCGAAGGCAGCCAGGGAGAGCAGCATGGAGACCAGAGCGAGGCTCCAGAGACGGCGCTCGCGAAGCAGGAGGCGGCCGCCTTCGAGGGGCAAGGCGAACGCCGAGACCGCTCTACTCACCGCTCCCAGATCGGAAACCCCGCTCTTCAGGCCTCGACACCGCCGATGCGATCCAGCAACGCGTCTCGTTTCTGAACCATCTGTTCGTGGGTGTCGGCTTCGAGATTCAGCCGCAGCACGGGCTCGGTATTGGACGGACGCAGGTTGAACCACCAATCCCGATATCGAACCAGCAGGCCGTCCAGGTGCGAGATCTCCACCGCATCGGTGTGCTCAGACTCGACTGCCGCGAGTAGGCCCGCAATATCGTCCACCCGACGATTGATCTCGCCACTCGCCGAATATCGGCGCAGCGGAGCCACCAGCGCCGAGAGGGGCTTGCCCTCGGAGTTCAGCACGTCGAGGAGCGCCACGAGCGCGGCGATTCCGTCGTCGGCGACGAGTGTCGGAGAGAATCGGAAGTACATATGGCCCGATAGCTCGCCGGCGAAAATGGCGCCGACCTCCCGCATTCGTGCCTTGACGAACGAATGCCCGACGCGACACATTTCGGAAATTCCCCCAGCGCGCTCGATCTCTTCGGCGGTGACGCGACTCGACCGCAGATCGTAGAGAACCCGGCCACCGGGGTGACGGCGCAGCTGATGGCGAGCGAGCAACCCGGTGATCAGATCCGATGAGATCGGCTCCCCGCACTCGTCGGTAAAGACGGCACGATCCGCGTCGCCGTCGAAAGCGACGCCGAAGTCCGCCCCGACGCGCTTGACCGCCGCGCAGACGTCCCGAAGATTCTCCAGCTGAAGTGGATTCGCCTCGTGGTTCGGAAACGTCCCGTCGGGCTCGAAATACAGCCGCTCCACCTCGAGGTCGAGACGCTCGAGCAGAGGCTCGAGACCCACACTGGCCATACCGTTGCCACAATCGATGGCGACGCGGAGCTTCGGGCGGCCCGCGCCCACGCTGAGCACGTGATCGACGTATCCATCTCGGATGTCGACGCGGCGAACCGAGCCCCGGGGTCGGCTGGGCGCTTCGGCGCTGATTCCACTCGCGATCGCTTCGATCTCCCGAAGTCCGCCCGCTTCCCCCACCGGGATGGCATGTTCACGGCAGATCTTGAATCCGTTGTACTGGGCCGGATTGTGGGAGGCAGTGATCATGATTCCGCCACCGGCATCGAGGTTCTCGACTGCGAAGTAGAGCATCGGGGTCGCGACCGCTCCCAGATCGATCACGTCGACGCCCTCTTCGATGATACCGCGCAGCAGGGCTTCGAATAGCTCGGGCGTACTGCTGCGGGCGTCGCGGCCCACGGCGAGGCTCGCGGCCCCGAGATGGCGTGCCGTCGCACGACCCACGGCGTGGGCGATGTCGGCGTCTAGCTCGTCGGGCACGACCCCACGGATGTCGTAGGCCTTGAAGATCGAGGACACGCTCGCAGTGTAGACGGTCGGAAAGGCTCTGCCCGCACGGCGAGCCTGCGGCTCGCCTGGTGTCGGCGGGTTATCGGCGAACTAGGTGTCGCTGCGGGCCGTTTCCGCCGCCTTCTTGGTCGAATCCGCAACGGCTTCCTGTTTCGGGGTCACGTCGATCGCGTCCTTGCCCGAAATGCCTGCCTTGAAGTTGCGGATGGCCTTTCCAACGCCGGAGCCCAGCTCGGGCAGTCGACGGGCGCCGAACAAGACGAGAACGATGCCGAACACGACAAGGAGCTCGGTGGTTCCGATGCCGAACATGATCTGACCTCGCCCGCGAGGTCGCGGGCCTCACTCACAGGGTGCCGATCACCGCCTCGGGGGTCAAGCACAGCGGCCTTCCGGCACGGATCGCTTCGTCAGGGCCTCGGATCGCCCACAGTCGGGAGCGCCACCAGCCGAAACTGCTCCGCACCGGCCGGAACCTCGAGGAACAGCGCCTGGAACGCCCGGCGTTCGCCAGCCTCCAGGACCGTCAGACCCAGCCGCTGGGCCGCATCCCGCTGGTATCGGTCCAGACTCTGCGGATCCGACTCGCGGAGCGAGCGGCGAGCCAGCAAGGGCGCGATGGGCATCGCCGCATCTTCCAGGGCCTCACCCTGGGCATCGAAGAGCCCCACCGCGAGCCGCGGCGACACCGGGCCAGGACCCGTCGCACGGAGAGTGCCCGAAACCAAGAAGATCGGGCCCGCCGCTGCGTTTTCGATCCATCGGCCCGACACCGACTCGGTTTCCATTCCCGCCAGCACCGGCAACGGGGTGCCGGAGACCGACACGGCCGGTCGCGGACGCAGACCGCCATACAGCGTGGCGACGACCAGGACCAGGGTGATCATCCAGCCGACACCCTGGGCGCATTGGCCCAGCCGGATCGAAGCGGCGGAGACTCCCGAGGCCACATCGACCGGAGCGGAGGCGAGACTCGCATCGCCCTCGCTGGTGGCCGATGGGGTCGAGTGAACCTTCTCCTCCCCATCTGGATCGCCCCAACGAATGTCCCACGCGTCGCCCGATTCGGGCTCGGATTTGGATTCGGATTCGGATTCGACGTCGAGCATGGACGATTCGTCGCCGGTCTCCGAGAAGTCGGACGGGAGGCTCCCGTGGTCGACGAGGTCAGGAACCGAGTCGTCATCCGCCAGGTTCACCTGATCATCGATGTCGTCGACGACATCTGAGCTCGAATCATCGCCGGCGAGACCAAAGGACTCGTCTGCGTCGGTCCGGAGATCCGGCGTGGAGTCGGACTCGGGGCTCGAATCGCCCAGCATGTCGTCCACAGTATCCCGGGCCACCGCACCGGGGTCCACGGGAGAGGCGGCACTGGGGCTTTCGCCGAAGTCGTGATTGAAGGTCCACTCGGGCTCACTGCCCGAATCTTGGTCCGGATCGGCAGTCGCCGTGTCCGGTAGATCCTGGCTGGGCTCGGGGGAACCCGAAATGGCCTCCTCGGCCGCGCGCTGGACCCGATCCGCTCCGGGCGGCTCGATCAGAAACGCGTGCTTGCACTGGGAGCAGCGCACGCGGATTCCCTGCTTCGGAACTTTCGCGTCGTCCAGCTCGAACCGGGTCGAACACTTCTCGCAGGTTACGATCAACGCCCCCCCCCCGGGGTCGGCGAACTCGTGGACAGCCCTGGTGCTAGGGTCCTGCCGACTGCGCCGTCAGCGGATGTTTCGGAGGTGAGGGCATTTCGCTTGAGTTCTCGTCCAGCCAGAGCGACGGAGCCCCTTCCGAGACCCCCGGAAGCACCCAGCCTCTGCGCTCACCTCTCGACCGTCGCCTGCTGATCATCACCGGAAAAGGCGGTACCGGGAAGACAACGGTCACAGCCGCTCTGGCGGTGGGGGCATCCCGATCTGGAAAGCGCGTCCTGGTCGTCGAGATGGGCCGTGGCGAACACGTCCCCTGTCTTCTCGCCCCCGGCGCGCCGGAGGTCGGTTACGCGGGGCGCGAGATCATCGCCGGCGTGACCGTGATCCGCATCGACCCGATCCAGGCCCTCGGCGAATATCTCGCGCTGCAGCTTGGAGTTCGTTCCCCGGTGGATCGCGCTCTGGGAAACCGGGGCTTCCAGCAGCTTCTGGCGGCCGCCCCGGGCTGGCGTGAGCTGATTACCCTGGGCAAGATCTGGCACCTGGCAGAATCGACCGGGGCCGACGGGCGACGCCTTTACGACCTGATCGTCGTCGACGCACCCTCCACCGGACACGGAGTGACCTTCCTCGACGTACCGCGAGTCGTCATCTCTGCGGTCCGGAACGGCCCGCTGCGCCGCAACGCCGAGCGCGTCGAACAGATGCTCGTCGATCCCGAACGCACGCTGTTGCTACCTGTGGCGCTGGCCGAGGAACTTCCGACCCGCGAGACAGTGGAGCTCGTGGAACGCCTGAGGCGCCAGGTTGGCATCCCGGTAGACCGGGTCGTGGTCAACGGGGTGTTTCCGCGGCCCTTCCCTCGGGAAGTGCCCGACCTGGATGCGCGGCTCGCCCGTCTCCCGGACGCTACTTTGTCCACGCACTTACCCCGCCCGAGCGTACTGGCCGCGTGTGCGCGCCAGCTGCGAGCCCGATTCGAACTCAATCGCCACTACATCGGTCAACTCGCCGAGTTGACCGACTTGCCCCTGGTCGCCCTGCCCTACCGGTTTGAGGGAATCGAACACCCCGAATCGCTCGGCGTCCTGGCCGACGCCCTGATGGGCGCGCCCCGCACCGCCGCGGCATGAGGACTCATGAGTTCGCGCACGAGACTCTTCTGAAACCGCGCGTCGCGGTATGCGTGGGGTGCGGCGGCGTGGGCAAGACCACGGTCGCCGCCGCCTTCGGAATCGAGGCGGCGCGTCGCGGCCGGCGCGTTCTGGTTCTCACGATCGACCCCGCCCGGCGTCTTGCCGACGCGTTGGGTCTGCGCACACTGGGAAACCAACCCCAGCCCATTCCCCGGCAGACGCTGAAGCGACTCGAGGTACCCGACGAGGGAAGCCTCTCGGCGATGATGCTCGACATGAAGCGAACCTTCGACGATCTCGTCGAACGTTTCGCAGAGAGCCCGGAGGCTCGGCGTCGCATCCTGGAGAATCCGATCTACCAGCACGCCTCTGACGCCCTGGCGGGAAGCGTCGAGTACTCGGCCATGGAAAAAGTCTACGAGGTCTATGGAACCGCGAAGTTCGATCTGATCGTGGTCGATACGCCGCCCGCCGAACACGCCCTCGATTTTCTCGAGGCGCCCCAGCGTCTGCTCGACTTCCTGGACAGTCGACTCGTGCAAGTCCTCATCCACCCGGCGTTCGCAGCCGGGCGATTCGGTTTCCGCTTGTTCCAGCGCGGCACGCGGCGCGTACTCCAGCTCGTCGAGCGAATATCGGGCTTCGGATTCCTCGAGGACATCTCGGAGTTCTTGCTCGCCTTCGAGGGCATGGCTGGCGGCTTCCGCGAGCGGGCCGAGAAGGTTCGGGCTCTTCTCATGGGCCCCGAGACCGCGTTCGTACTCATCGCGGGGACGGGCCGGGAATCCCAGCGACAGGCCCTCGAGTTCCTCGATCGCCTGGAAGCGTTCGGTGTCGCCCTGTCGGGAACACTCGTCAACCGCGTGCGGGTCTGGCCCGAGGGTGGCCCGGCGCCGAAGGTCCCGAACGACGACTACGACGATGTCGAACTCGCGAACCTGGCGAAGGCCCTGAAACGGGGCGAAGCGCCCGAATTTCCGGCCGAAGCGGCCGCTCGGGCGGCGTTTGCCGCTGCGACGGGATACGCTGCGCTGGTGCGACGCGACGCCCGATCGACCCAGAAGCTGCGCGAGAGAAGCGAGCGGAACGGCCGCTATTGGGGGCAGATTCCGGAGTTCGCCGGCGACGTCCATGACCTGGACGGCTTGGCCCGTGTCGCCGACGCGATCTTCCGCACCGCGTCCTAGAGGCCAGCACCTTGGAATCCACGGAGGAAACCCCGCCTGGTCAGGAGGGCGCTCCGATCTCGGATGCCGAAGGCCCCCCCGAGAACAGCGCGGAGGCGTTGGCGCGAGCGCGCGCACACGGGCGCCGGGCTGTCGCTGAAGCACTCGCCGGGGTTCAGGCGGTTCTCGATGCAGCGGCGCTCGCGACGAGCGGCGTACCCTCGGAGATGCATGCGTTGCTGCGACCCCTGGCCGCGTTGCTGTCCGGCCTCGAAGATCGTCTCGGGCACTCGGCCGGTCCCCTGTCACCGTCCCTTGTGGACGCCATTACCGAAGCCCTGGATTCGGAAATCTCCCGCTGGGAAACTCGGGCCCAGGACGATCCGGAGGCTCGTGCTGTGCTTCGCGCCTTTCTCGGATTGCGCGAGCTCCTCTGGGAGTTCGGACTGCGACGCAACGAAAACGACACCGACCCTGAACCCGGCGGAGACGAATCCGGAAGGGGTCGGGAACCGCGCCCGAAGCGGAAGCGGCGGCCGCGGGTTCAACGGGTTCGGATCGAGGGCTGACCGCCCGGGTCGCGTTCGCTAGCGTGAGCCCGGCCTTTCCGGTCCACCGAGACACCCGCATGCCGACACTCATCAAGCGCTACGCGAACCGCAAGCTCTACAACACCCAGACCAGCCGATACATCACCCTGAAGGGTATCGCGACGTTGATCGAGGCCGGGGACGAAGTGATCGTCATCGACAACGAGACCGGCGAGGACATCACCTCGATAGCTCTCTCGCAGATCCTCGTGGACAGCGAACGTGCCAATCGAACCGTACCGCGAACACTGCTCTCGGATCTGATCCAACGGGGGGGCGACGCCCTTTACGGCGCATTGCGACGCGGCGTCGACGACGCGAGCGGAAGCATCGACGAGGTCCGCCGCAACGTTCGCCGGATGGTCCATACCGATGGCGACGACCGAAAGCTCGGCGACTGGATCGCCTTCGCAACACCGGACTTCGACAAAATGATCCAGTCGGCGATCGAGCGGGTCTTCAAGGTGCTCGATCTACCGCGTCGCTCGGACATCGAGGCACTGAGCCTGAACCTGCAGCGAGTGGCCGAGGCCGTGGAGAAGCTCGACGCGGCGTCGGATTCCCACGAGGCGCGCGCGCCTGTCGCCACGCCCGAACCTGCGAATTCAGACCCCGGCGACAACCACTAAGGCCGCCGACAACCCGCCAAGAACTAGCCCCAGATCGATTCGCGACTGGCGAGGCCGGTGTCCACCAGCGTCTGGATCTGTGCGCGCAGGTCTTCGGTAAGCCGCGAAATCAGAAGCTCGTCGGTCGCGGCGTCGGGATCGAGGTGATCGATCGCGATCGGCTTTCCAATCGAGATCACCCACTTGCTGGGAAGCGGCAGCAAGCCCAGCGGACCGAGCAACGGAAAGCTGGGAGTCACCGGCAGGAAGGGCAGGCCCACCGCCCGGGCCGGCATGCCCCACTTGAACAGGACCGGATGGACCTCTTCGGCGCCCACGATCCCGATCGGAATGATCGGCACGCGGTTCTCCAGCGCGATCCGAATCACCCCGCCCCGCCCGAAGCGCTTGAGGCGGTAGCGCTCGCGAAACACCTTCGCGGCACCCTTGGCGCCCTCGGGAAAGGCGAGTACCGCCTGGCCCGACGCCAGCAGCCGCTCTGCGTTCTCACGGCAGGCGCGCACTCCGCCGAGGCGAGCCAGATAGGGTTGAACGAAGGGCAACGTGATCAACCAGTCGGCCACGAGGAAGCGCGGATACAAGCGACGGGAATGGTTGCGTTGGATGGCGTGGCAAACCATCAAGCCGTCGTAGGGCAACAACCCGGACCGGTTGGCGACCAGTAGACACGGGCCCTCGCTCGGCACATTCTCGAGACCTTGCAGCTCGACCCGCCAATAGCTTTCGTAGAGCAGATCGAGCAACCGTCGAGTTCGTCGAAGTACGACTTCGTCCATACCGAACTCGTCGACTTCCCCAGAACGTTCGACCATTCCGATCGTACCCACCCAGCGTCGCATCGCGTTGAGCAACGCCCGCCACTCCACGGCGCCGAGGCCCCGATCCGAAAGACCCGGCTCCCCCGGCTCCCGGATGGCGGGGAACCGGGACCGGATTTCCTGCCGAAGGGAATCGAGCGCCTCTCGAAGCGTGTCGAACTCGACGTCGTCTTCGTTTGCGCTGCCGGGGGCCTGATCGCGCTCGTCGGGCACAGTTGGACTCCGTTCGCTGATCTGCCGGCTACCGGTAACGCCGCATGCGACGCGCCGACACGAAGGAGATCCACGCCTCCTTCGAGCTGTAGGTGGGTTCCCCGAAAGCCTCCCAGCCGCGGGCACCGTCGGCGACCCACAGGTAGCGCAGGTAGTCGTAGAACCCCGCCGGAGCATCTCCCGTCACTCCCTGGGACGGGTAGTACGCCATCTGGTACAGCACCGGCGCGGGCAGGGGAAGAATCCGCTTTCCGGCCAACCGCAGGATCGTCGAGAGCGGCATGACGCCAGGCGCCACGATGTTGAACACCCCCGGGTGTGAGCTCAGCGTGGCGCGTTCGAAGGCGTGAAGGCAGTCCTGCTCGTGTACGAACTGCATCAACGGATCGTAACCGAGCAACATGGGAACGACGGGCAGCGCGAAGAATCGATTGACGTGGTCCCACTGATCGGGGCCCATCATCCAACAGGGCCGCAACACCGTCACCTCGGTGTCGGGATGCCGTTCGCGCCAGTCGGCGACAAGGCCCTCCATCGAGATGCGATCCCGCACGTTGTGCGCGTCGGGATGGCCGCGCAACGGGTGCGACTCGGTCAGGAAATTCGGATTGTCCGGATGGGGTCCGTAGAGCATCGTACTCGACGCCACCACGAGTCGATTGACCTTGGCAGCCGCGCACGCATTCATGACGTGCAAGCTACCGATGGTTTCGAGTTCATGATCCATTTCGAGATCCGGTGTCGGCGATGCGCGGAACGCAGCGTGCACGAGCACGTCGACGCGCTCCTTCGAGAGGATCTCCGCCAATTTCCCATCGGCCGTCGGTTCGGTGAGATCGACGCGCTGGTAGTTCACGCGGGCGTCGAGGCGGAAGGGCCGACGGTGATCGAGTGCCAGGATACGCAGCTTCGGTGAACTTTCGAGAAGGCGGTCGACGAGTCGTCGACCGATGAAGGACCCCAGCCCGGTTACGGCAACGACACCGGGTTCGCTCACGACCTCTCCCCGGGCTCGACCGGCTCTCGCCTCGCTGCCCGTTGTCTGCTCGGATACCATCGTCGGAGATGACGCGCGTTCGGGCAACCACGGTCGTCACGGACTCTCGCTTCTGCGACCATCGAGGCCCCGCCCGGCATCCCGAAAGCCCGGAGCGCCTGGCGCCCGTGCATGCCGCCATCGATGCCCGGAGCGATCGAGTCGTTCTGCTGGAGCCCCGATACGCCGAACCCGGCGAGATCCTTCGGGTGCACCATCGGGACCATTTCGAAGCCGTGGCCGAGGCCGCTCGCCGGGCCCCCGTTCAGCTCGACCCCGACACCTACGTGTCGCCCCAGAGCCTCACTGTCGCGCTCCTGGCTGCGGGAGGAACGATCGACCTCGTGCGCCAGGTAGCTCGCGGGCAGACCCCGCCCGGTCTGGCCGCGGTGCGACCCCCTGGGCACCACGCCGAGGCCGACCACGCCATGGGCTTCTGTCTGTTCAACAACGTCGCAATCGCCGCCCGCGCTCTCCAGGCGGACGAGGGCGTCGATCGGATTCTGATCCTCGACTGGGACGTCCACCACGGCAATGGTACCCAGCACAGCTTCGAGACCGATCCCTCGATCCTCTTCGCGTCGATCCACCAGTTCCCCTTCTACCCCGGAACCGGTGACTTCCATGAAGCCGGCCGAGACCAGGGCACCGGCGCGACCCTGAACATTCCGATGCCCGCCGGCTGCGGAGACAGCGAGTACCTGGGCGTCCTGCAGCGGGTGATCATTCCCGCGGCCGTTGCGTTTCGCCCCGAGATGATCCTGGTTTCCTGTGGATTCGACGCCCACCGAGATGATCCGATCGGCGCGATGGAGGTGAGCGGTGAGGGCTTCCGGGCCATGACGGCCCTGGTTCGGGCCCTGGCCGAGGACGTGTGCCAGGGACGCCTGGCTTTCGTGCTCGAAGGCGGCTAC
>JAZFUU010000197.1:0-10072 GCA_036447375.1 Myxococcota bacterium | reverse complement strand
AGGGGCTCTGTCAGAAGCTCAGGCCGTAGCCCAGCGAGAACTCCATGCCGTCTTCCGAGAATCCGAAATCGAAGCGCAGCGGATTGGTGCGATCGAAGCTGATGCGCAGGCTCGCACCGTAACTGTGTCGTACCTTCTCGTGAAATAGCCCAGACGCACTTCCGCCGACGGCGCCGGCTTCGTAGAAGAGCGCGGCTCCGACGCGCTCGACCCGGATCGAGTCGGTGATGGCAAAGCCCCGGGGCATGAACCAGAATCGGTATTCGGTCGCTGCCAGCCAGCTCGCCCGGTCCCGGAAGCGCCCCGCGATGAAACCCCGGTGCTGCTCGGTCCCACCCAGGCTCGGCAGCGAATAGAAGGGCAGCTCGCCCGTGGTGAATGCGTTCCGGAATCCGAAGGCCAACGTGTCGGTGGGCGGATTCTCCTCTCGCAGATCGCCACCATCGTGGAACACCGAAAACACTCGAAACACCTTGCTGGCGCTCCAGCTGTAGAGCGCCCCGGTGTCCCCTCCGCTCTGGAGAGGTGCCCAGTCCGCCCGCGCGCCGACGTGCCAGCCTCGATACGGGTTTTGCTGGCTGTCACGGGTGTCGTAGCGCAGACCCAGCCGCACCCAGCCCATGTTGTGATCCTCGGCTTCGGCGAAGAGCGCGGGATAGAACGCGTCGGTGGAGGGTCGATTGGAAACCTTCCCGCGTTCCAGCCGGTGGCTTGCACCGCTCGCGCCAATCCCAAGCACCCAGTCGGAGCCAGGCGACGGGAAGGAGCGCTCCATCCCCAGATCGGCATAGATGGTTTCTTCCGTGTAGCTGGATTCATCGATGTCTTCGCTGTCTCCACCCAGGCCAAAGAAGCGATGCGTGAGAGTGCGGTTGTATCCGAGTTCGGAGTCGATAAAGCTGCGCTCTCCCTGGAGAATGCCGCCCTCGGGGAGCTCGATGTGATTGAGGTAACGTCGCCACTTGATCCGGTACTCTCGTTGACCCTGAGTGGTGTAGGATAGGAGGAGAGCGGAGAACTCCCTTCGCCGCTGCTGGCGAAAGTCGAGATCGCTAATGGCCAGGCCCACACCGGTTCCGACATCGCGGCTGCTAAACACGTAGGGGGCGATGAAGCTGCTCACCAGAAATCGGTCGAGCACGGAGCCCGGCTTCAGGCGGCCCTCGGGGAGATAGCGCCAGCGATCGGGATGCGCCAAATGCTCAGGTCGTTTGATCGTCGGAATTCGGCCGCTCTTGTCGACGCCCGACAGCGGGTCGTACCCCTCGTCGGCGACATCGGCTTCCTCAGCCAGCTCCAGCATCCGGGGATCCAGAAACTTGGCCGCCGAGGATAGGGGTACGATGGCGAGAACCAGGCCTGCCAGCGGAGCGATCCGCGCCGAGGCGCTCCATCTCGCCCGCATACCCTCGATCGCCCCCCGACCAGAACCCGTCCACGTTTCGAAAAACGATCAAGCGGAACGATTCTTGATGCCTTCATCGGCACTCGGATGTGGCCTCTTGAGGACGGGTCATTGCGGTTGGCGCAGCGAACTTGCGCACGTATGGGCTCAGGGCGGATAGCTTTCGAGTTGAGACGACGGAAGAGATCGTAGGTCTGGAATTCGAAACAGATAGCGTTGTTCGTTGACGATGATCACGTCATCGCCGTCCCACGCCACACCCTCCACCATCCGGGTGCGACGCGTACGCAGGTGAATTCGTCGGACCTGACGGAAGAGACGCGCATCGTCGGGCTCACGGGCGAAAAGATAGAGCGAGCGGTAGCTGAGAAGGGCCAGTAGCTGACCGTCCGCGTGGAGATCCGCACCTGTCACGTTGCCCATCAGATCGAAGGGGCGAGGCCAGCCTTCGATCAGATCGAAGCGACCCAGGGGTTCGAGAACTGCCTCGCCGGAACCCGGCTCGACGGGGAGCCGATAGAGCTGGGTGCTCTGATCACTTCGGTGCTTGGTGAAAATATAGAGCGCCCCCTCCATCCAGAAGAGCGCCTCGGCATCGAAGTTCCAGCTCCCCCACTGGGGAAAGGCCTCCTGGTCGGCGTAGCGAAACGGAAGCGTCAGATCCACGCGGATGTTCCCGCTGTCGACAAAGGGGTCGGGCTCGGACACGCGATAGACGACGAGATCGCGACGCGCGTTGCCGTTGTTGCCAAAGTCGGCCAGATACAGATGGCCCGCATCGTCGGCCGCGATGGCCTCCCAGTCTCGATGAAGGGCGCCCTCGACCGCGAACGTGGCGATGACTTCGCCCCGGGGCGTGATGGCAAAGATCCGGGGTGAGTCGCCCGAGTCATTGTGAGTCCAGAAAACACCGGGGTGGCTGCGGCTCATCACCAGACCCGAGGCCTCGCGTATCTCTTCCGAAGCGATGCGATGCACCGTCCAACGTCCGGGCCGACCCGGGTCGTAACTCTGGAGATCGGGAACCGGCAGGAGCGGCAGAAAGGCACAGCCCGAAAAGAGCACCGCCCCCCACACGACTGCTCGAATCGAAAACCGCCCAAACCGGAACATGACAGCAGCAAGGATACTGACATTCGGTCGAGGCGTCCTGGCAACCGCTCGGGTAGGATGCGACGGGTATGGGCACAGAACTGGAGCCGCGTTCTGCCGAAGCCTAGTCACATCGTTCGTCGCACGCTGACGATCGCAGCCGTGATCTTCGGGCTGGTGATCGGAGCGGTGACGGTCACCGCCTGGCTCGAGGGCGAAGGAGCGGATGAACTTCCCTTCGAATACGAGGGGTTCGATTGATCCGGCGCTGGAGCACGAGCACAAAGCCGGAGAGACGGGCGCCTCGAGCAGCTCCGGAGCGATATTGATGGAACGGCGTCTTGCCTGAGTGGTGGCCCACCCTCCTGCTCGGGATCTTCGCAACCCACATGCCCGCGTTCGCCTGGCGCTGGTCGCGAACCCGCGCTCCGCGTCACGCAGCAACGACATTGACGTTTACCCTGCTGACCGTCAGCTACGCCCTTCGCGTGTTCGCCCCGGAAGCCCGGCTGGGCGACTGGCCTCTCCATGCCTGGGTCCGCATCCCCGCCTGGATCGCGGCTGTCTTGAGTGTCGGGCTGCTCTTGCGCCATCTGGTGACGAGGCGGAAGACGGGAGGCTGAGCCTTCCCCGTCGCCGGCGCCGCAGCGAAGTCGGCCCACTCTGGGGACTAGGGAGTGCCGCCGGTCTGCACGGGAAGGTCGGCATCCCGCCACGCGGCCAATCCACCCTCGAGGTGGAAGACCTTGGAAACGCCGGCACGTCGGAGGATCTCCTCACCGAGCCGCGCGCGCGGACCCACCATGCAGTAGAGCACCACCCCGCGATCGGATTCGATCTCGCCCACGCGGCCGGCGAGTTCGGTATGCGGAATATTGACGGCACCGGGGAGGTGACCAGCCGTGTACTCCTCGCGAGTCCGAACGTCGAGAACCAACGGCCCCGTTCCCTGTTGCAGCTGTCCATGGAGATCGGTCGGGGAGAGGCTGGGTGCAACATCCGCCGCCGCCGCCGACACGGCGAGTACCATCGCGGTCAGGACAAAGCCGATCCGAGCGATATTCACGCTGTTCTCCTTTCTCGGGTCAGGCGTCGAGTTTCACCTTTGGATGGTCGGCCACATGCACCCACGGGCGAGGGTCGAGGAGCCGTGCCATCCTGGGGATGGTGCTCGAAACCCTCGACCACGTCATCCTCGCCGTCCAGAACCTGGAAACCGCCACGCGCCAATACGCACGGCTGCTCGGGCGCAGCCCCTCGTGGCGTGGGAGTCACCCGCACCAGGGCACCGCGAACACACTCTTCCGACTGGAGAACACCTACCTCGAGTTGCTCTCGCCGGAGGGAGCCGGGGCCGTGGGTCGCGCGGTGGAGAGCTTTCTCGACACCCGGGGAGATGGCCTCGTGGGCCTGGCGTTCGGGACGAACGACGCCGATATCTGCCGCTCATGGCTTCTCGATCGAGGACTCTCGCCTGGCCCCGTCGAGAAGGGGCTGGGCCGCGATCTGGAGTCGGGGGCCTTTCGCGCGTGGCGGCGGGTACCGCTTCCGACTTCCCAGACGCGGGGTGTGGTGCTCTTTGCCATCGAACACGCCTCAGCGAACGCGATGCTGCCCCCCGCGCCGCCCGCCGGCGCCGAAGCCGCTTCGGTGTTCGCCCTCGATCACGCGGTGATCCGGACCGTCGACCCCGAGGCCGCCCGGGTGCTCTATGGCGATCAAATGGGACTTCGCCTGGCGCTCGATCGCAGCTTTCCCCAGTGGGGCGCCCGGCTCCTCTTCTTCCGCGTGGGCGGCATCACCGTCGAGATCGCCGCCCCGCTCCCCGGCGAAGGAGATGAGGCCCCGGTGCCGAGCGAAGGCACCCCGGAGCCGGGGCGCGATCATCTCTGGGGTCTCTCGTGGCGCGTCGCGAATGCCGACGCGGCGCGAGAACGACTAGCCGAAGACGGCTTCGACCCCTCGGACGTACGCGACGGTAGGAAGCCCGGCACCCGGGTTTTCAGCGTGCCCGACGGTACCTGCGGCATTCCGACGCTCATGATCGAGCCGAGGGCACCCGCTCCCGTGGTAGGCTGACGGCCGGAGGGCTTGCCATGAGCTTCGAGGTTCCCGAGCACGTACTCCCGATCCGAAAGCAGGTGAGGGAATTCATCGAAGAAAAAATCTATCCGGTGGAGCACCTGTTCGAGACGCGGGGAAGCCCCGAAGCGGAGGAAACACTCTCGCGTCTCATGGCCGAAGCCAAGGAGGCGGGACTCTGGGCCCTCGGCCACCCGAAGGAAATCGGAGGCCAGGGACTCCCCTTCCTCGACTACGTCTATGTCAACGAGGTGGTCGGTCGTTCCGACATTGCGACGGTGGCCCTCGGGACCCATTCGCTTCAGGACTCGATCATGCTCAACGAGTTCGCCTCTCAGGACTGGCGCGACCGCTATCTGAAGCCGCTGGTCGCCGGCGAGGTCTTTCCGAGCTTCGCAATGACAGAGCCGGACGTCGCGAGTTCGGACCCCACCCAACTTCAAACCCGCGCCGTGTTGGAAGACGACGAATGGGTGATCAACGGGCACAAGTGGTTCACATCGGGTGCCGACCGAGCCGCCTACACCACCGTCATGTGCCGCACCGAGCCCGACGCTCCGGACCACGGGGCCTTCAGCATGATCGTGGTGCCCACGAACACGCCGGGTTACAAGATCGTGCGCGACGTCCGGGTGATGGGTCATCTCGGCGGTCACTGCGAGGTGCTCTACGAGAACGTCCGGGTCCCCGAAAGCAATCTGTTGGGCCAGCGGGGCGCGGGATTCAAGATCGCCCAACGCCGGCTGGGACCGGGGCGCATCTTCCACTGTATGCGTTGGCTCGGCCAGGCCCAGCGCGCCTTCGACCTCCTCTGCGATCGCGCCAACACCCGCGTCGCATTCGGAAAGGCTCTGGGTCAGCATCAGCAGATCCAAAAATTCATTTTCGACAGCGCCTGTGAGATCCAGTCGTCGCGCATGCTCACGCTGCACGCGGCACACAAAATCGACCAGGGAGACGAGGCCCGGGTGGAAATCGGTCTCATCAAGGTGATGGGAGCGAACATGCTCCACAACGTCATCGACCGGGCCATCCAGGTATTCGGCGCCATGGGTGTCACCGAGGACACACCCCTCGAAGGCATGTACCGCCGCGCCCGCTCCGCGCGCATCTACGACGGACCGGATGAAGTCCACGTCATGAGCACCGCCCGTCGGATCCTGCGTTCCTACGAGATCGGTGACGGTTGGGACTTCGGGCTGCGTTGATCCACGAGAAGCGCAACGCATTGCCGACGCGACTGCTCTCTACCGCGCGTCCTCGATGATTCGGACCCGCGGGCTCGCAGTCATCCTCATCGCCACGGCGCTTGCGTCTCAAGGCTCCGTGGCCGGCGCCGCCGATCGGGGTGACCCATCGCGCCACGCGCCCACGTGCGAACCGGACAAGTGGCGGGGATGGAAGCGGTCATTCGCGCTCGACAATCCATCGGGGGCATCCATCGACACGTACAATTTCCTCGCCTGGAGCGCTGGCGCAGGTGCGATCCGCTGGGGGGTCGATCCGCCGGAAACATCCCGTTGGAGTGCGCAGAACGCCTTCGACGATTCCATCCGAGACGCCCTGAGGGCGGGATCGGCCTCGACGCGATCCTCGGCCAAAACGGCGAGTGACGTTCTCCTGTACGCGGCGCTCGCCGCGCCCCTGGTCGGGGTGGGAAAGAGATGGCACGAGGGGGACTGTGACGAAGCGTTCACCCTGGCGGCGCAGGCGGCGGAATCGCTGGCGCTGACGAACTTCATCACCGAATCCGTCAAAGTCATCGCTGGACGTCAGCGGCCCGACCGCACCGCCTGTGTCGTCGGATGCGATGACGGGAGCGACACCCGGAAGAGTTTCTTCAGTGGTCACGCCTCCACCGCTGCTGCCGGCGCGGGCCTCCTGTGTGGTCAATCGATCAAGCGCAACACCTTTGGGGAGGGCCTGTTGCAGCGGGCCGTCCCCTGCGCATTCGGTGTCGGGGTCGCGATCACCGCCGGCGTGCTGCGCGTCAGCTCGGACAAGCACTGGGCCTCCGACGTCCTCGCCGGGTGGGCGGTTGGATCGCTCGTCGGCTATTTCGACCTTCCGGGTCCCTTCGACCTCCTGCGCTTCCGTATTCGGGATCGGAACGGAGGCACGGCGGCCGAAGGCGTCGCGGTCCCGTACGTTGGCGCCGGCGAGTTCGGCGTGAGGCTCTCCCTGCGGTTCTGAGCCCCGTCGGGTAGGATCGATTCAAAGCGAGGAGAAAAGCTTGAAGTTCGGTCTCTTCTACGAAATTCCCGTCGCGCGGCCTCGAGACAAGAACAGCGAGCTGCGCGCGTATCAAGAGGTACTCGAGCAGGCGGTGCTCGGCGATCGCGTCGGCTTCCACGCCTTTTGGACCGTCGAGCACCATTTCCTCGACGAGTTCTCCCATTGCTCGAACCCGGAGGTTCTGTACGGGGCGGTCGCGGCGCGCACCGAGAACCTCCGCATCGGCTACGGCGTGAGACTCGCCCCCAAGCCCTACAACCATCCGGTTCGTTCCGCCGAATCCGCGGCGGTACTCGATCTGATCTCTCGCGGGCGCGTCGACTTCGGCACCGGACGCTCGTCCACGCGGATCGAGCTCGAGGGATTCGGGATCCGCCCCGATGAGACCCGCGAGATGTGGCAGGAGGCCATCGGCCACATCGTCGGCTGCTGGACCCACGACGAGTACGAGTTCCAGGGCAAGCACTGGTCGATGCCCCGGCGCCGGGTCATTCCAAAGCCCATCCAAGACCCACACCCTCCGATCTTCGGGGCCACCGGCAGCGACAGCGGACACCAGCTCATGGGGGAACTCGGCATTGGCCTCTGCTCCTTCGGCGTCGGGTTGCCGCCGGAAGATGTAAAGCGCCGTATCGATCTCTACCGGCAGGCGATCGCGGGGTGCACGAAGCCCCTGGGCGCCACCCTCAACAACCGCGTGGCGGCCTTTACCATGGTCAACTGCGCACCCACCGCCGAGGAATCCCGGGACGCCGCCAGCGAGTCCTTTGTCTGGTACACAAAGACCGCAGCCGGGCTCGTCGCTTCGGTGGCCAGCTGGCTCGAGGAGATGGACCGGCCCCTCGGCACCTACGACTATCTCAAGGCGGCTCAGGATGCGGTTTCGGAGGGGCTGACCGATCTGGTGAACTTCGACTATCTCCGCGACTCGAAAGCGGTCGTCGTGGGCACGCCCGAACAGGTTCTCGAGACCTGCAAGGCCTACGAGGAGGCCGGGGTGGACCTGCTGCTGTGCCTGATGAATCCGTACAAGGTCGAGCACGCAAAGGTGATGCAGACCATCGAGCTGATGGGAAAGGAAGTGATTCCCGAGTTCGCCTGATGTAGCCGAACCACACCCGACCTGGCCTACGCCAGTCCGTCCCGGGCCAGGTCCCTTGCTCGCAGGGCGAGTGGCCGCTCGGGGCGCCGTCTATCGCCGGAAAGGCGTCTTGGCGGGGGTCTCGATCGGGCCGGGGTAGTCGGCGTTCACCGCGTCGCGCAGCGCTTCGACCGAAATGCCCGAGTCGCCGAGACGATCGGCCAGCTCCGAGAGGATGGCGAGTTCGACCTCGTGGAAGGCTTCTCCGGACAGACCCATCCAGCGGACCCGGATCGACAACTCAGCGATCCGCTGGAGGTATGCGAGCACTTCGCGGGACGAGGCGTCCGACGACCGGTCGA
Source organism: Myxococcota bacterium (assembly GCA_036447375.1). Taxonomy (GTDB): domain Bacteria; phylum Myxococcota_A; class UBA9160; order UBA9160; family SMWR01; genus JACZXC01. The sequence continues at coordinate 1,815 of JAZFUU010000197.1, read as the reverse complement.
GGGCAGCACGGAAGGCGGTCCCATCGACGTCTCTCCCGCGGACACGCCGCCGGTAGTCTTCGAGGGTCACCGCCCATGCCTCACGCAGCGCTTCGGGGGGCTCGCCCTCGCCGAGAAGATTTCGGTGGAGGTCGGCGGCTTCGCGGGCTCTCGGGGTTCCCAGCATCCCGGTTGGCAACGTCGACAGACCGGTGGCCACCGGGGGCAACACCTGACCCGCGCAATCGTTCGCCGTCGCACCGCCGGTGGATGCGCATCGAAGGAACCCGAGCATCGCATCGGCCGTCACCGTCGTCGCTGGCGCGGGTGCTGCATCGCCAATTCTCGCGTCCAGGAAGGGCGCCACCGCCTCTTCCTCCCGGACCACCTGGGACGCCGGGTTTTCCCGGAACCGAGGGCCCAGGGCGACGAGGTCGAGCACGGTCTCGTCCGCTGCGACGACGTCCTCCCGCACGAGGCGGCCGTCGAGTAAGTGCAGGCTGAAGGCGCCCAGGCTTCCCGGAGAGCGCACGGCGCCGTTCAAGCTGGCAATCCTCGCCTCGCCAACCCCGTCGAAACGGGGCGTGCTGGCAAACGTCACCGTTTCGGCCACGATGTCCGTACCCGTATCCGTGACGGTCGACCCGTCCGCCAGGCGCACATCTGCCGGCGCACGACCCAGGACCGTGATCGCCAGTGCGTCTACCTCGATGTCGAGTGCCGAGAGATCGGCGATCGTCGCCGTGTCTGCGCGGATGGTCAGAGCGCCCACCGCCGTCAGCTTCTCGTGGCGTCCCATCTCGAATTCCCCGCCGGCCTCAAACACAACTGGCCCCGCGACAATCGTCGCGATCGGAGAAATTTCTTCGCGAACCTCTGGATTCAGTCGAATGTCTCCCGTCGCGACGACCTGTGTCCCGAGGAACGTCACGCGGGGCAGCGACGTCAGCATCAGATGCGCCAGTGGCTCCTCGCGCCCCACATCGTCGCTGAACTGGACACCGACACCTTCCGGCTCGACCTCGATGGTGACGCCACCGGGTCCGTCCAGGGTCGAGAAGAACGCCAAGAGGCGTCCCGCACTGAAATTCGAATCTCCGCCGAGCGAGACGGCACCCACAAACTCGACATTCCCGGATGCGTCGACGTCGATCCCCGCTGCGGAGTCGAGCGTTTCGCGGAACTCGATATCGGTCCCGGCCGTGAAGACGGTCGGCCCCGGCCCTGAGACTTCGACGGCGTCTCCAAACTCCTGACCTTCCGTCGTGGCCACGTCGGATCCCCCGATGATCGTCTTTCCGCCCGCGTTCGTCGTCAGCTCTCTCAGTGGATTGGTCTTACCGACAGCCTCCTGAAACTCCGTGGTGCCGCTGGTTCGCACCTCCAGGGAACTCGGCTCGGAGTCGCTCATACTGTCGACCGTCCCGGTGAAAAGAACGTCATTGTCGGTATTGACGTTGAGGATCGCATCTTTGGCGAGCAGGACGTCGCCCCGGTATTCCTGGCGGCCCCTCGTGCGAACTTGGCGTCCGGCCGCGCCGGCGTTGAAGATGATCTTTCCTTCGCCGCTATTGAGGGTGAGCCGACCTCCGATGTCCGAGCGAATCGTCGGTCCATCGTCCCCGTCTCGGAGAACGTCCTGGAGCTCGATGTTTCCCGCCCGATTCTCGATCGAAATTTCCGCTGCCTCGCCCGGGGCGTCGATCCCGCCTTCTTCGAGCACGCCGCCCTGCAGGTCGGGGTTCCGGACCATCCCGATCACGATGTCGCCGGATCCCTCGTTTGTGACGAATACGTCGCCTTCCTCGGCGGTTGCGGAAAGACGCCCGATCCCGC
>JAZFUU010000196.1:0-22685 GCA_036447375.1 Myxococcota bacterium | reverse complement strand
ATGTTGGCTCGGCTCTGGTTCACATTCGAGAACCGACCGAGGTCGTACTTCGGGATCAGCGAAATGAGATCTGCCACCCCAGATCGTGTGTCCGGGATGCGCTCGGCGGCGGGGTCGTCCTCGGAGACCACGCGGTGCAATACGCGGATGAAGTCGACCATCGACAGGGTCCGACTCACGCCCGGGGACTCGTCCAGGCGCCCCTGGATCCGCTCCATGGCCAATAGCACCTGGGGTTCGCGGAAGGCGCCCCGCCCGGATCCCGTCAACACGATGTAGATCGGAACCGCACCCGAGAGAAGGTGGTTGACTGCGTCGAAGTCGCGCCGCAACTCCGAGTCGGGATCGAAGTACGAGAGATAGTCGGTATCGATCACGATGCGCGGAATCGCCAAGAGGGCCGCGATCGTGACGAGTATCCAGGCCCCGAGGATGGCATTGGGCGAGCGGGCTGCCAGACGTGCCAGCCCATCGAGTATCGCTCGGAGAGCACGACCCGAAACGCGACCCGGGAAAGCAGGGGATCCAGGCGAGCTCTGGCGGGTGAACACCAGCAACGCGGCGGGAACTGCCGTCAGCGAGATCAGAGTCAAGGAGAGGACGCCCAGGATCGAGAACGAGCCCAGTTCGAAGACGGCGGGCACGTCGGTAATCAGCAGCGCGGCGAATCCGATGCAGGTGGTCACACCGGAGATCAACACCGGGGCCCGCATGGCTTCGAGGCAGCGCAGCACGGCCTCCGGCGGGTCGCCGCCGGCCCGCATCTCTTCATCGAAGCGCGACAAGACGTGCACCGCATAGGCGCTCCCGATCGCGATCAGGGTCGGCGCCAACAGCGTGGTGAGAACTGTGAGAGGTCGATCGAGCGCAGACACGCCGGCGAATGTCCAGAGTGTGGATACGAGCACGCTGCCCATGGGCAGGAGCACCATGCGCGCGGAGCCGGTGAGCGCGAACAGAATCAGGGCGATGACTGCGACGGCGGCGGGAATCAACCGCGACAGGTCGTCGATCATCATGCGGTAGACGTTGCTCTTGACGTGAGGGCGCCCCGCGACGTAGAACTGGCGTCCGCTCTTCTCCTCGCCGGTGAGAATGTCCCGAATACGGCCGTCGAAGTCCGCTTCGATGAACGCGCGATCGGTCATCTTGTGAAAAGACACGTTGATGGCGACGGTGCGACCGTCGCTCGAAACGAGGCTGCGCTCGTAGATGGGGTCGGCCACGGCGCGCTGTCGGAGCTCGTCGATCTCTCTCGGATCGGTGGGAATGTCATCGATGAAGGGTCCCACATCGATCCAGTCCCGCTCGGCGTCGTACCGGAAGGAGACGACGTCGACCAGACTTTTGACGTTTCGAACACCGACCATCCGAGAAATTTCGTCGGTGACACGGCGCAGAGATTGCAATCCCTGGGGTGTGAAGATGTCATCGGATTCGAGAGCAATGACGTAGATCTCGTCATCCCCGAACTCTTTCACCGCCAGGCGATAGGCGTCTCGGGTGGGGTCATTGGCCGGCAGCAGCGGCTCGCTCGAGGGGTCGAGCTTCAAGTTGAAGGCCAGAGGCGGGAACGACACCAGCACCGCCAGTCCCAGCGCGCTGATCCCCGCAGTCAGCAACAAGACCAGGCGCGGCCACTGGATGATCCAGCCCGGCCGCCGGCTCGCCAACGAGAGAGCGACCAGGAAGAACGTCCCGGCTCCGGCGCTAAAGGTCCACGGTTCCAGCACGATGCCCTATCGCGCCGCCTGTCTTGCCGCCGACTTCACGAGTTTCGGCGATCCAGCGCGAGACGGATTCGCGCGTGCTCGGATGCGGTGAGGCGGAAGCGCGAGAAGACGATGATGCCGATGGAATAGCAGATGAAGGGCATCAAACCGAAGAGCGCGGAGAGTGCGAACTTGACCGACTCGGTCTGCTCCACATTGGGCACGAAGCCCGTGAGTTCGAGCACGAATCCGGCGGACATGACGACGACGCCGTTCGCGCTCTTCTGTACGAAATTCCACGCCGCGTAATAGGTGCCTTCCTTTCGCTCACCGGTCTGAAGCTCATCCCAGTCGATGATGTCGGCCTGAATCGACGGCGAAAGCATCGCGCCGCACCCGCCGGCGACGCCGGCGACGGCGCCGGCGCAAAGGAGTACCGGAACGTGCTCGGCGCCCAGGAAGAACAGCGATCCCCACGCCGTGCCGCTCATGCCCATGGCGAAGAGCCAGAGGTGCTTCTTCTCGAAGCGCCGTCCCAGGCGCATCCAGAGCGGGATCGACGCGACCATGGGAACGAAGTAGAGAGGCAGAAAGAACGCGAGCATCTGAGGCTTGCCAGTCACGTATTCGATCACGTAGGGAGCGAGGACGCCCATGGCCCCGGTGCCGACGTTCTCGACGAAGAAGACCGTCAAGAGCAATCGGGCGTGGGGGTTCTTGGCGACGTCTCGCAACGCCTGCAGGGGTCGCTCGGGCCCCCGACTCTGGAACTCGGGCCGCTCCCGCAGCCGGACGACGGGAATCACGACGAGAATCGCGACGCCGATGGCGATCGCCACCGAGAGCCAGGAGGCGGTCGCGCGCGGATCTGGGGACGTGGTCAGGAGATACAGACCCACCGGGGCCAACATCGAGCCGAGGCCCCACAGCATCTGGCGGATTCCGAACACGCGATTGCGCTCGAGATAGTTGGAGCTGAGCTCGGCGCCGAGGGATGCATGGGGCACCGCGAACATCGTGATCCCGGTGAACCAGCCGAAGATGGCGATGGCCATCCAGATGGCCAGGGCGTCCCCCTCGAGCGCGCGGGGCGGACTCCAGGCCATGACATAGAAAATGCCCACGGGTAGGGCGGAAGCGAGCAACCAGGGACGCCGGCGGCCCCACCGAGTTCGGGTTCGGTCGCTCAGAAATCCAGCCAGAGGATCGGAGACCGCATCCCAGATCCGCGACAAGCCGAAGATGAGGCCGATGGTGGCGGGGGCGATCAGCAGCACATCCGTCGCGAACTTCATCATGTAGAGCAGGAAGAGCAGAAACATCAACCCGCCGCCAAAGGACGGGGCCGCGTAGATGAGAATCGTTTGGAGGGGGAGGGCCGCGTCCGAGTCGGAGCCGGGCGTCTCGGGCGAGCGAACCGGGGGCGTGGCCATTGCCGCCTACTCTGTCACGATCCAGACGCGAGTACGAGGGATTCGTGCCGGTTCGGTGGTAGGCTTCGCGAGTGAGGGCTACAGCGCGGACTCGCCGCGCTCGCCGGTGCGGATTCGGTCAGGGTTGCAGCTGGCCCACCACTTCGATCGCCCCCGCTTGACCTTCGACCACCTCACCCACGACCGCGCGAGCCAATGCGCCGTGGCGCTCGAGTTCCTTCAAGAGGGTGGCCTCGTTCTCGGGTCGCACGGCGATCAGAAGTCCCCCGGAGGTCTGGGCGTCGGCGAGAATCAGGCGCTCGGTGGGGGAGAGGGCGGGGTCGAACCGGGTGTGGGGTTCGACGTAGGCGAGGTTCTTCCGCGTACCGCCGGGGATCCCGCCGGCTTCGGCCAGCGGCCGAACGAAATCGAAAACGGGGACGGCATCGGCGAACAACCGGGCCGACCGTTTCGAACCCAGCAGCAGGTGGTGGAGGTGGCCAAGAAGTCCGAAACCGGTGATGTCTGTGGCGGCCTGAGCGCCAGCGGCGAGGGCCGCATCCTTGGCTCCCCGGTTCAAGGCCGTCATGGTCGTCACGACCCGCTCGAGGTCGGCGCTAGCCAGCGTCTGCTGCTTGATGGCGTGGGCGGCGATACCCAGGCCGAGCGGTTTGGTGAGAACGAGGCGGTCGCCGACCCGGGCTCGAGTCTGCGAGAGCGCACCTCTCGGGTCGATGCGGCCGATCACGCAGAGCCCGTATTTGAGTTCGGGATCGATAACGGTATGACCGCCGACGATCGCACAACCGGCCTCCGCGGCCTTGTCGCGGCCGCCGCGGAAGATGCGTTCCAGGATCTCGGTTGAGATTCGATCCTCGGGAAATCCGCACACCGCCAGCGCAACCTGGGGTTCGCCGCCCATGGCGTAGACGTCGGACAGCGCGTTGGCGGCGGCCACCGCCCCGAATGTTTCGGGCTCGTCGACGATGGGTGTGATGAAGTCGACGGTGAAGGCGAGGGGCGGGCCGGTCTCCGGGCGCACGAGTGCGGCATCCTCCCAGGCACCCACGTCGGGGTCGACCCAGGAGTGATCGAAGGGGGCAATCCGCGTCAGGACCTGACCCAGGTCCTCAGCGCCCAGCTTGCGGGCTCAACCGCCGGCGGAAACGAGTGACGTCAGGCGTACATCGTCCATGATTTCTCCTTGTTCTGCGGTTGGTGTCATGTCCGAGCCGGATCCTAGTCGACCGTGACGACCCGGATCGTGTCGGTGCTCCCGGTCTCGCCGCCGGTCCCGGCCGTCGCGACGATGACGTCGCCAGTTCGAATGTAGCCGAGTTCGCAGCCGCGCTGGATGCCGAAGCCGATCATCGCCTCGTCGGTCCGCTCGCCGGAATAGAGCATGGCCGTCACGCCCCAGTTCATGGCGAGCTTGCGAACCACCTTGGGCCAGGGTGAGATGGCGAGGATCGGACAGTCCGGTCGATGCTTCGAAATCGAGCGCGAGATGAATCCCGTCTCGGTCAGGGTGATGATGGCGGCAGCCCCGAGATGGTCGGCCATGGTAATGGCGGCCTGGCTCACGGACTCGGTCACGACGTTGACGGGCTCGGACAGGATGTGCTGTAGATGGCCATACTCGTGGAGCGAGTTCTCGGCTTCCAGCGCGAGTGCGGCCATCGTGCGCACCGCCTCCACTGGATATTTTCCCACCGCTGTTTCGCCGGAGAGCATCACCGCGGAAGTGCCATCGAGGATGGCGTTGGCCACGTCACTGACCTCCGCACGGGTGGGTGTGGGGGTTCGCTCCATCGAATCGAGCATTTGGGTCGCGGTGATCACCGGCTTCCCGTTCATCACGGTGGTGCGAATGATTTTCTTCTGAATCAGCGGCACTTTCTGGAGCGGCATCTCGACGCCCAGGTCGCCGCGCGCCACCATGGTGCCGTTTGCGACGGACACGATTTCGTCGAGATTCTGCACGCCCTCGGAATTTTCGATTTTCGCGATAATGGGAATCTGCGCGCCGCGTTCGTCCAGCACTTTGCGAATTTCGAGAACGTCGGCGGCAGTTCGAACGAATGACGCCGCGATGTAGTCGATCTCATTTTCGACGGCGAACCACAGATCTCGCCGGTTCTCCGGGGTCATCGCGCGCCGCTCGAAGATGGCATCGGGCAGGTTTACGCCGCGCCGGTCTTCCAGTCGGCCGCCTCGCGTGATCTCGCAACGGATCGCGTCGGGCTCGACGCCGCGCACGCGCAGCTCGATGACACCGTCATCGAGAAGAATCGCGGAGCCCGGATTCACCGTCTCGGGTGGGTTCGGAAGGGAGATGGAGACCCCCTGAGCGTTTCCCAGGCGGTCGCCGGTATAGAGCAGGAACTCTTCGCCGGTGGTGAGGGTGGCCGAGCCGCCCTCGACGCGCCCGGTTCGGATTTCGACCCCCTTGGTGTCGAGCATCGTGGCGATATTGGCGTTGAGTTCGTGGGCCGCCTGACGGATGCACTGGAGCCGTTTTTGGTGTTCCTCGTGGCTGCCGTGGGAGAAATTGAGCCGCGCCACGTTCATGCCGGCCCGAATCATCGCTTTGAGCGTTTCCAGCGAGTCGCAGGCCGGGCCGATCGTCGCGATGACCTTGGTCTTTCGCAGAACCCGGTTTCGAGCCACGACCCCTCCTTCGGGCGCATGGTCGAAAATCTGGAGAGGTTCGGCAAGTCCGTCTCTTCAGGGGAAGCACTCTCCCTCAGGCTCGTCGAATCCCGTCGGCTCGATCTGGATCGTGGCGTGCTCGATCCGGAACCGGTGGGATACCAGATCGGAAACCCTCCGAAGCAGCTCCGAATGGCTCTCGCCATTCACGATGACGACGTGGCCGGTCAGGGAAACCCTGCCGCTGGCGATCGTCCAGACATGGAGGTCATGGACCGCTTCGACGCCGCTCAGGGCCAGTAGCGAGCGTTGAATCTCCTCGACGTCGATGTGCGCCGGGGCCCCTTCCATCAACACCGACACCGCCTCGCGGATCAACGACCACGAAGAGTAGATGATCAGCGCGCCGATCAGCAGCGATGCCACCGGATCTGCCCACATCCACCCGAAGCTCCAGATCAACACGCTGGCCGCGATTGCGCCGACGCTTCCCAACGCATCGCTCATGACGTGCAGCCAGGCGCCGCGGACGTTGAGACTCTCGTGCCGGCCCTCACTGAGGATCTTGAGCCCGATCAGGTTTACCAACAGGCCGCCGGTCGCCACCGCGAGCATCGGACCGGCCAGCACCGGCGTGGGGGCCGTGAGTCGTTCGGTGGCCTCGTAGATGATGCCCGCCGAGACGCACACCAGCAGCACTCCATGGATCAACGCCGCCAGGATCTCGGTGCGAAAATACCCGTAGGTGCGGGCCGACGTCGCCGGGCGCTGCGCGATTCGCAAGGCCACCACGCTCATGGTGAGAGCTACGACGTCCGAGAACATGTGCCCGGCGTCTGCCAGCAACGCGAGGGATCCCGTCAGCAATCCGCCGGCGATCTCGGCGAGCATGTAGGTCGCTGCGAGCACCAGGGCGATGACGAGCCGGCGCTGGTTGGACCGGGAGTGCGGCATGGCGGCGTGATCGTGCATCTGGCGACTAGGGTGCGCGGATCGGTTCGGATTGTCCACTGGGAGCGGGCTTCCCTGCCTTCGGGCTCACTCCGTGGAGCCATAGCTGTCGGGCCTCGTGGCGGTAGTGAGGCACGCAGACGCCGAAGAAGAAGACCAGAACCGCGGCCGACGCGGCGAGACTGTTTCTTGTGAGGTTCCTGCCTGCGGATCCCAGGTTCACCAGCGCATAGCTCGCGTATACGATCGCCAGCGGCATCCAGGGCATTCGAAAACGCGCGGTCGAGTTCGCCACCAGGTGGACCGCAGCGACCACCGCGAAAACGAGGAGGGGAAGCAGATGCCTTCCCCGCCCGCGAGCCAGGGCGAGCCCGAGCACAGACGCCATGAAAACCAGGACGTACGACAGGATCGATGCAGTCATCAGCGATCGGACGCCTCCGATCGAAATGTCGCGATAGGTATCGGCCTTCAGCTTCAGGAAGAGCACCGAATCCGGGCGCAGTAGCAGCGCGAAGTTCCGCACCGCCTTCTTGAAGATCCAGGTCGGCTGCTCTGCGCGAATCGCGGCCAGGGCCTGCTCCCGGGCATAGTCCATTCGCTCGATTTCATCGCCGCGGACCAGATAGCGCTTCTTGAATGCCAGTCGCTGTCGATCCGAGTGCAGCCAGTCATCGGGGTCCAGCGAGTTTCCCTCGGCGGTGGCGAACCAACCGATCGTCGACACCGGAACCCAGCGGTCGAGCGCGCTCCGATTGCGAATCGTCCACGGGAGCACCACCAGGATCGTGCAGGCCAACAGCAGCCCGGCGCGCGGGACGGCCACGCGACGCTCGGGGCGGTCCGCGCTCAACACCCACCACAGCGCCGAGACGGCGGCAATCGGCAGTGCGATCTCGCGGGTGAGCGCCGCGGCCCCGAATAGCAGGCCGGTGCCGGCGGCGAGGAGGAAACTCCGATTGCGCTCGCCGTGGACGACGCCGGTGAGTCCCCCGGTCACGAGCACCGCGAAGAGGGTTTCGGACCAGAAATAGTGGCTGTGGGCGATGAAGGCGGGATAGATGGCCGCGCCGAGAGCCGCCAGAAGCCCGACGCGGGATCCGAACAGGGCGTGACCCAGAGCCGCCGTGGCGAGAATGAGCGCGATTCCCAGAGTGAGCTGGAAGCGGAGCAGCGGCTTTACGGAGCTTCGCAGATTGGAAAGCCGATCCGGCGCCCGGGAGTCGACGAAGTGGGACAACAGCCAGGAATAGGCGGGAGGGCGCAACGCGACCGAATGCAGCGAGGTCGCCGCGTCGTAGAGGTGTCCGTGACCCTTTGCGATGTTCCCGGCGACCCACACATAGTAGAGTTCGTCGCCGGTCCAGGCGTGGGGCTTCAGGCTGCGCACCGCGGCACAACGAAGGCCGCCGCCGAGAACGGCAATGGCCAGCAGCAGCAGCGCGCCCTTTCCCAGGCGGCCCATCTTCGACCTCGTCCGAAACTCGAAGTCTATGCCATGAAGTCGGCGTAACTGGAGAGCATTTTGACGGCCTTGTCCGGCAACGTGGGCGGCTCCTTTCCCACGGAGTAGCAGCCGACGATGACCTGGGCGGTTCGTTCGATGATTTCGCAATTGTCTGCCGCACGGCGTAGGGAGCGGCCGGCCACGAGAATCCCGTGGTTCTGCATCAGGACTGCCCAGCCGTCTCCCATCGCCTCGACCACGGCATCGGCGAGTTCCTGGGTACCCGGCATCACGAAGGGGATGCGGCCGATGTTGACGAAGAAGGCCGCCTCGGTCGAGATCGGCAGGAAGGGAAGATCCGCGTTGGCGAGAATCGTGGCATGCGGAGCGTGGCAGTGGATCACCGCCTGGGCTTCGGGTCGCGCCTGCAACACCGCGGTGTGCATCAGGGCCTCGCTCGACGGAGATCGAGTGCCCTCATCGAGGGCGCGGCCATCCATGCCGATTCGCACCAGGATCTCGGGACTGAGGTCTCCCTTGAATAGCTGACTCGGCGTAATCCAGGCTTCCTCGGGTCCGGATCGGACGCTCACGTTGCCGCCCGTTGCGGTGATGAGCTGCCCCGAATACAGCTCGCCGACGATGTCGATGAGGTCGCGGCGGATGTCACCCGCCTCTGCTGTCGTCGCCGGGGAGGTTTTGGCCTGAAGATCGGGGATCGAAGCCAGGTCGCCCGGGTCGCCGATGGCCTCCCGCGCTTCGCGGTAGAGCCGGTTCAGGTCGCCCTGGATGTGAGTCAGGGTCATGGCCTTGGCGGTATCGCCACTGAACGACAGCTCGCCATCCATGGCGGCCTGCATCGCGTTGCTGCGTCCGGTGAACATGCCGTCGAAGAGGTCGGCTTTCATCTTGAGCTGAACCGCGGTCGTACTGGCGGGCGCTTCCATGGCGCCGTGAACCGCTTCGTCCTCGAAACCGAAATGGAACTCGAGCCCGAGATCCGACAGGGTGAAGTGCAGGGTGACTTCCTGGCCTGTCTTTGCGAAGGCTCCCAGCCGATCGTCAGCCAGGATGCCCTCGAGGAAGGCGGCGAGGATTTGCCTCATCTTGTCTCGTATCTTCACGGTCTCGGGTTCCTCCGAGGTGGCAGCGTTTTGCAAGGCGGGTCGGTCCGACGCGACGGGTCCCGACGCTGGGCGCGCCGCGGGCTTCTTTTCGCGCTGAAGATCGGAGACGGCCGGAGCCGGCCCGCGACCCAGTCGCTCGACCACATCGGGTTCGGGCGCCGGACGCGGCCGTGACCAGTCGAAGGCGTCCAGGGTCGTTGGATTCATCAGCTGCTCCGGCGTTTCGCCGCGGCTCAGACATTCCAGATCCTGTGCGAGGATCGCGCCCTGGTGGGCCGCCACTTCGACGGTGTTGCCGCCAACGTGAGGTGTCGCGATGACGTTCGGCATACTCAGCAGCGGATGCTCGGCCCCGGGCGGTTCGATCGCGAAGACGTCGAGAGCAGCGCCGCCCAAGTGTCCGCTTCCCAGCGACTCCACCAGCGCCTCTTCGTCGACCAGAGCCGCCCGTGCGGTATTGATGAGTCGGCTCCCGGGCCGCATCAACGCCAGCTCACGGGCCCCGATCAGGCCCCGGGAGGAATCCGTGACGGCGGCATGCAGGGATACGAAATCGCTGGTGGCCAGTAGCTCGTCCAGGGACGCGGGCTCCGCTCCGGCCCGTCGCACGGCATCGGGCTCGAGAAAGGGATCGGCGACGAGGCAGCGGACGCCGAAGGGACGCAGGCGCTCGAGCACCTTGCGCCCCACCGCACCGAGCCCCACCAGTCCCACGGTCTTGTGCCACAGCTCGTTGCCCCGAAACTGGTTGAACGCGCGGCCCATCCGGCCCATGTCCCCCGCTTCGCCTCCCGGCTCGCGCAGGAACGCGGAAGCGGCGGGGAGCTTGCGGGCGAGCATCAAGAGGAACGCCACCGTCAGGTCGGCGACGGCGTCGGCGTTGCGTCCAGGCGTGTTGAGCACCGGGATGCCCAGCTCGGTACACGCCTCGAGGTCGACGTTGACCGCGTCTCCCCGGCACACGCCGATGACGCGAAGGTCGTTGGCCGCGACCAGGGCCGCAGAATCCACCACGTCGATCTCCGTGACGAAGACGTGGACGCCCTCGAGAGCCTCCACCAGGGCAGGTCCCGTGAGCAAGCGCATGGCCTTTCGATAGCTCTCGTCGCGAACGTCGCCGATCGCGCCGAGGGCCTCGAGGCCGGCTTCGTCCAGGTCGGCCGTGACCAGGATCTGCGGCCGAAACGTCGACGCCCTCGAGGCCTGGCTGGCCGCGGGTGCGGCGGACAGTCCGCGCATGACGAGGCCTGCGGCCGCGGCGTCGCTCTCGCGCCGGGTCTCGCGCAGAACTTCCCATTCCGTGTAGAGCTCTTCATACACCGTGCCACGTTCCGGGTCCGGGGACTGTCGCCGTACGAGGCGGACGAGCTTGTCTGCGGCTTGCCCCAGATCGCGGAACAACCCGGCTCCCACCCCTCCACACAGGGCCGCGCCCAGGGCGCTGCTCTCGGCCTCGGCCACTTCCACGGGTCGTTGCGTCACGTCGCTCAATAGCTGGGTGAAGAAACCGCTGCGCGACAGGCCGCCGCTCACGCGTAGGGTCGGCGCTTCGAGGCCGCTGGTGGCCAGCACCTGTTCGAGGTTGGCGCGTAGGGCGTAAGCCATGCCCTCGCACACCGCGCGCGCTACGTGGCGGCGACGTCGTGGATCCCGCGGCGCCGACAGCGGGGAAAGGGTCAGGTTTCCGATGGGCAGTCCGAACTGGCGGGCGTTCATGACTTCGGCACCCACGGTCGACACCGCGCCGGCGGCCCCGGGCTCGGATTCGGCCGCATCGGCGAGGAGGTGGACGACGGGGTGGTCGACCTCCGCGTACAGCACCCCCGCGATCCACTCGAGAGCCTCCCCCAGCCCACCCGCGTTGCTCTCGAGAGCCCACAGACCGGGGACGACGTGATGGACTCCCCACATCCGGGCTTCGGGGTCGGTGATGGGCCGGTCGAGAACCTGCTGCAATGGAGCCGTGGTTCCGAGAACCGCGCCCACCTGGCCCGCCGCGATGGTTCCGGCGCCCAGGAGCCCGCATTGGGTGTCTGCACCCCCCACCGAGACCGGCGTACCCGCGCGCAGGCCGAGGCTCGTCGCGGCCGGATCCCCAATCACACCCAAACGCGTACCGGCCGGGTGAACCGCGGGGAACAATGCGCGGGGTAGTTCCAGTCGGTCGATCCAGTCCCAGGCCCATTCGCGAGTCTCGAGGTCGAAGAGCAACGTCTCGCAGGCCTGGGACGGCTCGGTCGCGATTTCACCGCAGAGCCGAAAGGCGAGCCAGTCACTCAGACTCAGATGAGCCGCTGCACGGGACAGGGTTTCCGGGTCGTTTTCCGCCAACCAGAGCAGGCGTCCGGCGGGGGCTACGGGGTTGGGCCAATGGCCGCTGCGCCGATGCAGCGCCTCGCCGTGTTCGGAGGCGAGCGCGACGATCTGACCGATTCCCCGCGCGTCGCGGTTCGGTGTTGCAAGGATTTCACGGCCGCTGGCGTCGAGGATCACGCTTCCGTGGCGCATGCTCGTGGTTCCGACGCCCAGGATGCGCTCCGGCGCCGCGCCGGCACGGGTCATGGCTTCGCCGACGGCTTCCGCCAGCAGCGACCAGGTCGCGGCGACATCGATGTGGGTAGCGGTCGGGAGGTCGGGGTCCGGGGCGAAGTGCCAGGCCCGGAAGGCCGAGGTGAGGCGCCCATCGTCGAGGCCGACCAGCAGACAGCGGCCTCCACTCCCGCCGAAGTCCAACCCCATGAGGTAGCCTTGATCCACTTCGGCCTCCGCTCGGTCTCTGTCCCACCGCCTCCGGGACATAGTACCCGCCCTTCAGCAGGAATCGCGTCCCGCCGATGCACACGCATCATGTGGCTTGACGCCCTGGCGCTGCTCCTGCTCGGAATTTTCGCGGGAATGGGAATACTGCGCGGCGGACTCGCCACGGGGATGGGCCTGCTTTCCATCATCGTGTCCTACGCCGCAGGGGTTCTCTGCGCTGCGGCCTTCGGACCCACGCTGGCCGGCTGGGTACGCCTCCCCGAGTTTCTGGGGCTGCCGATCGCCGGCGCGGCCGGGTTCATCACGAGCTACATCCTTATGAGCATCCTGTCGCGGTTTCTGCGCGATGCTTCGGAACGGCGGCGGCGGAATGCCCCGCGCAGCGGGCGAGATCGCTTCGCCGGCGGAATCTTCGGATGCGCACGCGGCGCCTTGATCGTCTTGCTCTTGAGTTGGCTCGCCATCTGGGTCGACGCGCTGCGGGAGACCGGCGCGCTCGAGGGCATTCCGGAAATCGGAGACTCCCACGCTGCCTCGCTGACAGAGTCGGTGGTGGAGGCCGGAGTCGGAGCGGCGCTCGCCGATGTGCCCGCGGGACATTTCGCCGCGCGAATGGCGGCACGACCCGGAGCCACGGTCTCGGACATCCAGGGGCTCCTCGACAACCCCCGACTGGAAGCGCTCCGCGAGGACAAGCTGTTCTGGACCTATCTGGAGGCGGGTTCCATCGACTCGGCGCTCAATCAGTACAGCTTCGTGCGCATCATTCAGGATGACGATTTTCGCGAGAAACTCGGGGACCTGGGCCTCGTGGATGCGTCGGCGGCTTCGAGCCCCCGGGAGTTTCGCAAGGTCTGCGCCGAGACGTTTCAAGCGGTCTCGCCCCGCCTTCGATCTCTGCGAAACGACCCCGAGCTAAAAGAGTTGATGGCCAATCCGGACATCGTCAGCATGCTCGAGTCCGGGAATACCCTGGGACTCCTGAGTCACTCGGACTTCCGCCGCGTCGTCTCACGCGTCGCCGCAGGGACTTAGGGCTCCTCGGTCGCGGGATCGACGCCGGTCGCCACTTCTTGTGGCGGCTCCAGCGCGGAGAGCGTTTCCGGCGTCACGAGTCCGGCCGACATCACGATCTTGAAGGCCTCTTCGACGGTGAGATCAACCGGGCGGACTTCTTCCTCGGGAATTAGCAGGTAGAACCCCGAAGTCGGATTCGGCGTGGTGGGAACGAAGCAGTTCACCATGTTCTGCTGGAGAGCGGCTTGGACGGCCCCGCGGGCCGGCCCCGTTGTGAACGCGAGGGCGAATACGCCCTTGCGCGGGTACTCGATGAGGACGACTCGATTGAAGCGTTCTCCGCGGTCCGCGCGGATCATGGCCTCGACCAGCTGCTTGACGCCGCCGTAGATATTGCGAGCGATCGGCACACGAGCGAGCAGCCCTTCCCAGATCCGGACGAGTTCGGCGCCAAACAAGTGTCGCGCAACGACCCCCAACAGGATGATCACGAGCAGCGTGAAGACCGCCCCGACCAGGAAGAGCCGCGGCGGGTCGTCGATCCCCGGGAACAACAGTCGCAGGGCATAGGGCAGCAGCAAGTCGTCGAGGGTTCGAATGATCCACGCTGTCGCCCAGATCGTGATGCCGATCGGCGCGAACACCAGAATCCCGGCGACAAAGTATCGCCGCAGGGCTTCGCGGATTTTGGAGAGCATTGCCTGCCCCCGACGCCTCTCGGGCGTTGCTGCGGGCTAGGTATCGAAACCGTTCTCGGCGGCAACCTGCCCGTACCAGCGGCCCGATTCCTTGAGCGTTCGTTCGGTCTCCGGGAAGTTGACCCAGGCCAGACCAAATCGCTGCTCGTAGGCCTCGGTCCACTCGAAATTGTCGAGGAGTGTCCAGGCATGGTAACCGCGCACGTCGGCACCGGCCTCGATCGCCCGCGCGACGGCCTCCAGGTAGCCCCGGTAGAAGTCGACGCGCCGGGTGTCGTTCACGACGCCCCGATCGTCCGGGGCGTCGGCATACGAGCAGCCGTTTTCGGTGATCTCCAGGATCGGCTGATCGTAGTCTCGGGTGATGCGCACGAGCATGTCGCAGAGTGCTTGGGGCCAGACCTCCCATCCGAAGTCCGTCTTCGGTCCGTCGTCGCCGCCGACGGGGCCAACGGCCCGAGCCCCCAGTCCCATCGTATCGGCCGAGTCGGCCGGCAGCGACTGGACTTGCGTGCGCGTGTAGAGGTTGATGCCGAGAAAATCGAACGGGGCCCGCACCTTTTCGAGATCGCCGTCCCGCACGCCCATGCGATCGAGGGGAGGGCCCTCGAGGAAGGCGCGTGGGTAGCGACCGCGAAGCGCTGGCTCGAGGTACCAGAGATTGACCAGGCCGTGCCAGCGTTCGGCCGCATCCGCGTCGGCCTCGGTGTCTCCCGCGGGCTCGCAAGGCGACATGTTGAAGGCCGTGCCGATGCGGGCGTCGGATCGCGCAGCCCGCATCGCCCGAAAGGCTTCGCCCTGGGCCAGATTCACCGTGTGGGTCGCGCGTAGGAAGTCGTCGCGGTCGCGTCGGCCGGGAGCGTGGATCCCGACCAGGTATCCCATCACGGTGAAAATGCTCGGCTCGTTGAAGATGATCCAGTCCTGCACGCGATCTCCCAGGGCCCGGACCGCCGATTCCGCATAGTCCGCGAATCGGCCCGCGGTATCCCGATGGGGCCAGCCGCCCCGATCTTCCAGCACCTGGGGAAGATCCCAATGATAGAGAGTGGGAAAAGGGCGGATGCCCGCGTCGAGAAGTTCGTCGACCAGGCGGCTGTAATAGTCGATTCCCTTCGCGTTGATCGTCCCGTCTCCGGTGGGAAACAGCCGCGGCCACGAGATCGAGAAGCGGTAGCTCGTCAGGTTCATCGCCCGCAGCAGGTCGATGTCGTCGCGGTAGCGGTGATACGAGTCGCAGGCCTGATCGCCGGTGCCGCCGCTCGGAATCTTCCCCTCGGTATGCGCGAAGCGATCCCAGATGGATTCGCCTTTGCCGTCGTCCTTCCAGGCGCCCTCGATTTGGTAGGAAGCGGTCGCCGCGCCCCAGTGGAAACCGTCGGGGAATCGAATCCGACTCATACCTGCCTCCGAGCCCGCATCCCTCGACGCGAGGGTACGGAGTGTGCCTCAGATTCGCGGCCTGCGGAGTGGAGGGGTAGCGTCTCGAGTCGAGGCCTTTGGTGAGTGGCATTCCCCGGACACTGGCGGAGCGGGTCAAGGGCCTCGCCCTTGCGGTCGGGTTCGATCTGGCCGGCGTTGCCCGGGCCGAACCGACGCCGGAAACCGAGTTCCTGCGCGAGTGGCTCGATCGTGGCTACGCCGGCGGGATGGGCTATCTGGAGCGCCGGGTCGAAGAGCGGGTCGACCCGCGGCGCCTGATGGAAAGCGCTCGAAGCGTGGTCGCGGTGGGGCTCGTCTACGATCCCGCTACCCCGTCCGAGGCGACGCCGGGGAGCGGCAGCGTGGCCCGCTATGCCGGCGGCGAGGACTATCATTCTGTGCTGGGCGAGAGGCTGTCGGCTCTCGAGTCGGGCCTCGAAGCCCTGGCCGGTCGGCCTGTCGAGACGCGGAGCTATGTAGACACCGGACCCGTTCTGGAACGGGTCTATGCGGCTTACGCGGGACTCGGCTGGATCGGCAAGAACACCTGCCTGATTCACCCGCGGCTGGGTTCGTACCTGTTTCTGGGTGTCGTCATCACCGATCTCGAGCTCGAGGCCGACGCGCGCGAGGCGGATCACTGCGGCAGCTGTCGAGCGTGTCTCGATGCCTGCCCGACCGATGCGTTCGCGGCGCCGTACGTGCTCGACGCGACCCGCTGCATCTCGTACACGACGATCGAGGCGCGGGACGGGATCCCACCGGAAATGCGCGAGGCACATGGCGACTGGCTCTTCGGCTGCGACATCTGCCAGGAGGTGTGTCCCTGGAACCTCCGCTCTCGGCGCCGCATCCCCGCCGATCCGCAGGGACTTCGCGAGCGCTTGGCCCCGCGACCCGAGTGGCTCCGTCCCTCGCTTGCGTGGATCCTGGATCTGAGCGAGGACGCGTGGCGCCAGGAGACCCAAGGCACGGCTCTTCGCCGCGCCAAGTACCGCGGCCTGCTGCGTAACGCATTGGTGGTGGCCGGAAATTCGGGAGATCGAACGCTGATTCCCCGGGTGTTGCGGCACGCTCGGGGTCCGGACCCGCTGCTCGCCGAGCACGCACGTTGGGCTCTCGACCGCCTCGATCCGGGTACCCAGGGATCAGGGTCGGCGAGCCGCGAGACGGGCCAGGGCCTCGGGGGGGTCGGCGTCGCTTAGCCCTTCCCAATAATCGAGAATCTCGAGATCGCTGAAGAGTTCTCGAAGCTCGCCGGGATCCAGCAGGAAGGCCGGGTTCCTGGGGCCCGTGGCCGGGTGGCGCCGGTTTCGTAGGAAGGTCTCGTACAGGAGCAAGCCGCCAGGGGCCAGGGTTCTGCGGATCGGTTCCGCCAGCGGTCGAAATAGAAAGCGAAACACGAGGATTGCGCCACAACTTCCCGCTCGAACAGGGATTCCCCGGCCGGTTTCGAGATCGGCTCGCACCGGGACGACCGGGAGACGGCGCGCTCGCGCCGCGTTCCGCAAACCGGTCAGGGCCGAGACGTTGCGGTCGATGCCGATGACCGGCGTGCCCATCTCCGCCACGGCGATGGCGTTGCGACCGCTCCCGCAGGCCAGGTCGAGGGTCGGTCCCAAAGCGGCGACTTTCCGCAGCGGGTCGGCGTGGGTCTGGAGAAGGGGGGAGGGCGGGCGAAGGTCGCTCAATCGGATTCCGGGGCCGGCGCGGCGATCAGGCTCTTCATCCGACCCGGAAAGTCCGTGACCAGACCATCGACCCCGATCTCGAGAAGCTGACGCATCTCCCCGATTTCGTTGATGGTCCAGACGTGGACGAAGATCCCGTGGGCGTGCGCATGTTCGACGAAGGGCGGTGTCACCAGCGGCTTGCCGCCGAATTCGTGAGGGACCTGCAACGCCATCACCCCGGCCTCGGGTGCGGTCCCGTCGATTGCGGCCCGAACGAAGCCGAGAATCTCGCCCGCGCAGGCACCGAGGGCGACCGGAACCGACTCCGACTCGGCGTGAGCTCGAAGCTGGGCCATGAGACGGTCATCGCCCGCTGTGAGCAGCGTGGACGCCTCGCGTCCGGCCCGGGCGATCACTTCGACGCTGCGTTCCACCAGTCCCGGAACCCGCTCCTTGAGCTCCAGATTGAACCGGGCCCCGGGGAAGGCTTCGAGCGCTTCCCGAAGCGTTGGAATGCGGTGGCCGCGACCGCGAAAGGGATGGGTCCGGCCCCCGTCGCCGCTGAACCGGTAGCCGGCATCCAGGTGTTGAAGCTCGTTCAGCGTGAGCTCGTGCACCCGACCCGAAGCGTCGGTGTTGCGGTCGACGACGTCGTCGTGGATGAGGACGGGAGTGCCATCTCGGGTCAGGTGAACGTCGCTCTCCAGGATCGCCGCCCCGGCGGCTAGGGCGCGCTCAAAGGAGACGAGTGTGTTTTCCGGAGCCTCCCCGGCGCAGCCGCGGTGGCCGATTACGGTGGGCACCGGCACCTCGAAGAACGGGTGCGTCATGGGGATACGTTATCATCCGCCGCCCGATGGCGGTGCTGACGCGCGACGTGATCCTCGCGGAGATCGAGGCGGGGCGGATTGTAATTTCGCCTTTTGCCTCGGACCAGCTCGGATCGGCCTCGATCGACCTCACCCTGGGAGACGAGATTCGCATCATCGATGCGGTCCAGAAGCCCATCGAATTGCACGAAGAGGCGGACTATCGCGAGTACACGCGGATCCAACGCCTCGACGAACCGTACGTGTTGGAACCCGGTTGTACGATCCACGGCATCACCCTGGAACGGATTTCGCTGCCCCCCGACCTCTGCGGGTTTCTCGAGGGTCGCAGTCGCTTCGCTCGATTGGGCCTGATGATCCACGTGACGTCGGCGTTCATCCAACCGGGGGTCAACAACCGCCAGGTCCTCGAGATGAGCAACGTCGCGGGTCAGCCACTTCGGATCTACCCGGGTGTTCGCCTGTGCCAGTTGGTGCTCATGCGCACGGAAGGTGAGGCGGTGTATCGCGGGCGCTTCGCGGACCAGGAATCACTGTAGGAGCCCCACTTGCGAGCCGTGGCCCAGCGCGTCAGTTCGGCGCGGGTCAGCGCCGGTGCCGACCCGATCTTCGCCATGGGCGAGGGGCTGCTGGTGCTGGTCGGTGTCGGTTCCTCCGACACCCTGGCGGAAGCCGAGAACCTGGCTCGCCGACTGGTTCACCTGCGTATCTTCGACGATGACGAACATCGCATGAACCGCTCGCTTCTGGATGTGGGGGGCACGCTGGGACTGGTCTCCCAGTTCACCCTGTATGGCGACGCCCGACATGGGCGGCGTCCCTCCTACGGGGCGGCGGCACCCGGCGAGCAGGCTGCGCCCCTGATCGAAGCCCTGGCGCGATCCGCCACGGGACTCGGTGCGCCGGTGGTCTGCGGGCGGTTCGGGGCGATGATGGACGTCGCCCTGGTGAATTCTGGCCCGGTGACGATCTTGCTGGACACGGAACCAGGCCGGTCACCTTGACGCTTCAGACGCCCGAGGCATCATGCGAGCGGGGGGGATTGATCACGTGCGGCGATCGAAAAACGTTCGGTGCAAACAGTTTCAGGTGGCTCTGCTCACCGGTCTGCTGGCGTTCGGTCTGCAGGCCAACGGTGCACGAGCCGAGGAAGAGGAGGAGAACGTGTCCGCCTCGGCGGCGGTTGGGGCGGCGGCCGGAATCAGCTCGCTGATCTACGCCCCGCTCAAGATCACCTACGCCATGCTCGGACTGGTGGTCGGCGGAATCGCCTGGGGACTCTCGGCTGGCGACAACAGCGTCTTTTACGCCGTGATCACCCCGAGTGTTCGGGGCGACTATGTGGTGACGCCCGATCATATTCGTGGGGATCGCGGACTCGCGGTGTTGGGTCGCGAACCGGCCTACCGGCAATCTGGCAGGCAAGAGGATCTGCAGGATAGCTGGCAATACAGCGGGGAAGCGGGGGCCGTGTCGGCCGAGCGCCGATTTCGCCCCGCGGGGGCTCGGGCCGTAGGGCGCCAACGCGAATGGGATTCTGGCGTATCCCCGAGGTAGCGGCGATCCTGGGGAGATGACAGAGTTCGGCTCGCACGCGTCTCTGGCCTTTGCGGCCGGGCTCCTCAGCGTACTATCGCCGTGTGTGCTTCCGCTTCTTCCCGCGTACCTGTCGCTGATTTCCGGGATCTCCGTGGAGGAGATGCAGGCGGGCGCGGGCGGGACGGTTCTGCGACGGCGGGTGATGCTCGCGTGCTTCGCTTTCGTCGCCGGGTTCTCATCGGTCTTCGTTTTGATGGGAGTCGGAGCCGTGGCTGCGGGTCACGTGCTGCGAACCTGGCGAGCCGAAGTCCTGGGCCTCGAGTTTGGCGTGGCCCAGATCGCGGGTGTGGTGATCATTCTCCTGGGTCTGCACATGACGGGGATCACGCCGATCCGCGCTCTGTATCGCGACACCCGCTTCCAGTTCAAGCTCAAGCAGCGGAACGTGCTCAGCGCGTTCGTCGTCGGCGCCGGATTCGCGCTCGGTTGGTCGCCCTGCATCGGGCCGATTCTGGCCACCATTCTCACTGTGGCGGGTAGCGAGGAGACCGCCTCCCAAGGCGTGGTGTTGCTGACGATCTATTCGGCGGGCCTGGCTGTGCCATTCCTCATCGCGGGCTGGAGCCTCGAGCGCTTTTTCGAGGCGTTCCAGCGGATCCGGCACCACTTCCGCAAGCTGGAAGTGGCCTCGGGTTTGATCCTCATGGCCGTGGGTGGGCTGCTGGTGACCGATCAGTTCTCGACGCTGAATAGGCGCTTTTCATTCATGACGGAACTGCTGTCGGCGGCCGAAAAGGCGCTGCAGTGACGCGACCTCGCGCGGCCAGACGCAGCCGATGGAGCCCGTGGACCCGATGGAGCCGACAGGGCCCTGCATGGAGCCTCGCGGTGGGTCTGGCCCTTCTGGTTTTTTCGGCCGGGATGGGTTGTTCGGCCGGGAGCGATCCCGGCTCGGAGAAAGCGATCCGCGACTTCACACTTCCGGACCTCAACGGGCAGCCGGTGTCTCTGTCCGACTTCCGGGGCAAGACCGTGCTGCTCGACTTCTGGGCCACCTGGTGCCCGCCCTGCCTGGAACAGATTCCCCGGCTCAATGAGTTTTGGCTGACCCACCGAGATACGGAGCAGGTGGTGGTGATCGGCGTGGCCGTTGACGCGGAGGGGGCCGAGGTCGTGGGGCCCTGGGTGGCGGAGCAGAAGGTTGAGTACACGATCGTGATCGGCGACGAATCCGTGGCCCGATCCTTCGGGACGATCGGCTTCCCCACCCTGGCGGTCATCGCGCCCAACGGGAAGCTCGACTCATTGCATGTGGGTCTGATCGAGATCTCGGAACTGGAAGAGATCGTGGCGTCTCTCTCCGGCGAGGGGTCCACCTAAAGCCCGCTCCCGTGGCGGTCGAAAACCGTTCTGGGGGACCGGTGCTCTGGGGTCGAGGGACGATACGAAGGAAATTCGGAGTCTCTACCAGCGTCCGGTAGAGGCTGGCGAGATCATATTCGACGCAGGAGACAGCGGGGACCGCTTCTTCGTGATCCAGTCCGGCGAGGTGGAGATGACTCGCGTAGTGGGCGGCGGTCACCGCGTGGTGGCGCGCCTGGGGGCCGGCGAGTTCTTTGGCGAGTTGGGAGCCGTGCTGGGCGAGCGCCGAGGGGATCGAGCGGTGGCGCTCGAGGATACGACCCTGCTCGATCTCGACGGGCCCACTCTCGAGGACATGTGTCGGTCGGAGCCCGAGATCGCCATTCGCATGATCCGGGTGCTCGTCGCGCGACTGATCGAGTCCGAGCGCCGTCTGGCTGCCTCGGGAAGTCAGGGTTCGCTGCGTCCCGTCGTGCGAACGCTGGTGCGGCGCGCGGAGCCCTCGGACACGTGGGGGTTGCGGATTCCCCTGGATCTCCGCGGTCTCGCCGAGGCGTCCGGCCTCACGCTGTACGAGGCACACAGGGCGCTTCGCCAGCTGCTCGATCGCGAGCTCGTCCAGCTCATCGATGACACCCTGTACACCCCCGATCTCGATGCGCTCACGGCTTGTCTGGACGAGCCGGATCCCGCCGACGCTCGTTGACCGGCCGCGAACCTCTCTGATAGCGTCTTCTCCGGTCCGGGGGGGGAAGTGGTTCGACTGGTCGCGGCACGCGTAACGCTCGTCGTCTGGACCTCAATGACCCTGGCGCTGGCATCGGGTGCGGCCGAGCCGGCCTATCGCCTCAACGCCGATACGCTCGAATACGAGAGCGACCAGCAGGTCTATGTCGCCCGCGGCTCTGTGAGCATGCAGCGCGAGTCTCGCAGTCTGCACGCCGACTGGGTGAGTTACAGCACTGTGACCGGCCGTGGGGTGGCTAGCGGCAACGTCGAGCTTCGCGATGGCCACGACGTTCTCCGCGCCGATTTCATCGAGTTCGACGTCCACTCACTCACCGGTGTGTTGTTCGAAGCCCGCCTCGAGGCCGACGACAGCCACTTTCGGGCCGAGGGCGCTGAGATGCGCAAGACCGGCGACAACACCTATTCGTTCGAGGACGGCTCGTTCACCACCTGTCAGTGCTCGGACGAAGGGCGCGCCGCCTGGCGGATTCGTGCGGCGGCGGGCGATCTCGAGGTCGGCGGTTACGCCACGGTGCGCAACACGACCTTCGAGATCCTGGAAGTTCCGGTCCTCTGGCTGCCCTGGATGATCTACCCGTTTCGGACCGACCGGCAGACGGGGTTCCTGATTCCCGAGATCGGCTACGGGGGCCGCGACGGAGTACGCGTCGGGCTTCCCTTCTTCTGGGCGGCTGCCGATCGTCTGAATGTCAGTGTGAATCCCCAGTGGATCCAGACCCGCGGTGCCAAGGCCGACGCGGAACTCGAGTACGTCTACGGGGAGCGCTCTCGAGGCGATCTCTTCGGTGCGTTCGTGCTCGACGACAGTATCCGGCCCCGTGATCCGGATACCCCTTACGACCGGGAGAGATGGGCCTTTGCCGGTACCCAGGATGCGTTTCTGCCCGGAGGCTGGCGCCTCCGGGCAGACGTGCGCCTCGTTTCGGACAACGACTACGTCCTCGACTTTACTGAGTTGGGGAACTACCGAAACGAACGCTTTCTCGAGTCGAATGCGTTCGTTGGCAGGTCCATGGGAAAGGCGGGACGATTCGGCCTGGTGGCCTCGGCGCAGTATGCCGACGATCAGTCCAGTCCCGATGATGTCGACCGCGATCAGACCCTGATGCAGCGGCTCCCCGAAATCGCCCTCTCGGTGCTCCCGACCCCGGTACCCTGGACATCGCATCTGGTGCCGTCCCTCGACGCTCAGTACATCTACTTCCGCCCTCGTGACCGGGCCTCCTCGCCGACCGGTTTCCTCGATACCGGGGTCGATGGAGTCTTCGATGCGAAGGAGCGAGATCCCGTCACGGGCGCCTTCGGTGGAGATTTCCACGCCGACAACGCGCCC